>DAOUYY010000025.1 GCA_030665885.1 Fidelibacterota bacterium | reverse complement strand
ATTGTCGCCCAGTTTAATCTTATCGCCATCCTCAAGCGTCTTATCACAATCACATTCAGATGAATAGGCGTAGACCGTCGGATTGAACAGCTCTTTAATCCGTGGCAACAGTTCTTTGTGATCGTAGTGACAATGAGTTATAACAACCCGTTCGACGGGGCGTCTTCCAATTCCTTTGTGTATCTTTAAAAGGTTCTCAATAATAATTGGATCACGTCCCACATCGATCATGGCATTGATATCACCGGGCTTATTGTAATCTCCGGTTACGATATAGGAATTCGACGTATAGATATTGTGTCCTTCTGATAGATTTGTGATCCTCATGTTAATTCCCTTTAAAAGTTGACCAACTTATAATGGCAAATTTGCCCCAGTTGGATTTTAATAATCAATCCTTTTTTTATCCTACAATATTTACATACTGATTTTTATCTGTTTAACAATATCATCACTCTTTAACCAGCATTTTTAAAATTCACTATCATTACATGGGACAAAACTTTTACCTTGAAGATCTCTTAAGGCAAAGAACGCAGCAAAATCCTCTCGCTAAGGGCACTATTTGTCTCTCGCCCCGAGGGAATCCTTGATAAAAATTATCCTTGTAGCCCGGACATTCTTGTCTGAGTTCATTCAGATTAATTGATAATATTAAAAAACACAGATTTGAAAAATGTGCTGCTTTTTAATATAATATATTGACGCAATAAAAAAACCCTCTATCGAAATAGAGGGCTTTTTTCGGACATTTGAAGAGTTGACTTCAGCTACTGAAAGAGCGACAGCACGATTTGTGGAGAGGAATTTGCTTGAACGAATAAAGATAATGCGGTCTGCTGCAGGATTTGCAACTTTATCACTTCCACCTGTTCTCTGGCAAAATCGGCGTCTTCAATTTTGCTTCTGACCGCTTCAGTATTCGTGATAGCTATAGACAGATTTGATTCTTCGCTTGAGAGACGCGCTTTGTATTGACTGACCTCCTGCACTGAATTTGATAAGGTATCAATAGCAGAACCAAGTGTCGTAATAGCTGCGCTATTGGCTCCGATCCTTAATAGATCACTCATAGTAACCTCCTTGTTTTTTAGGGCTTCCCTGCCCAATTCCGACGGTTATTAATTCTTTATTGAAAATTGACACCGTCAATTAATCAATATTCGATTTCAAAAATCTTCCGCTCCAAAAATTTATCCGACCGGAGCAGCTACTTCTTCATTTCTCTCAATTTTTCACTCAGTATCTCATCAAACATACGATCCAGGTGTTCCTTTTTCACTTTCCATTGTCCCCCGATCTTGAGAGCCGGGATCTTGCCATTTTGTGCCAGCCGGTAAACTGTCTGTTCTTTAATCTTCAGATAACCAGCCACTTCTTTAATGTCCATCATCCCGTTAGACATTTTGCATCTCCTTTCATTCATTATTATGAACATGAAAATTACGTTGATCATATTCATAAGTTTTTTGTAATTATATTAAACTTTACCAAATAACCTGTGAAGCCGAAGCAACCTGTGAAATACATACCGGGTCTGCCCGATACTCGATCTCTACAGTATAGTAAGTTGCCTTACCAGAAGTCTCTTTGAGACAAAAGAAATGTTCTATAATTACAGTTCGCATTAATGGTCATAGCCTGTATTCTCTCCTCTTTCCACTTCCGGAAGCTGCCGGAAGGGGATTTCTCCACCGGGAATCCCTGCGGGAAAGGACGGCAAATATATTCGCAATACCGAAGATCATTGTTTCATAGAACAAAACTTTAGACTTGTTCATAGACCCCTGTGGGAAAGAGATCTCCATAAGTAAAATTGCTGCTACTTTAGTCATTAATGTCTATTACTTCATCAAATACTTTGACCGAACTTCACTTTATCGATTTCAAAGAGCGTATGTGAAGACTTAATTGTCTTCAATGTCAATAATCCGTTATCTTACTGAAAAAGCGAGAGCACAATCTGTGGCGATGAATTAGCCTGAACAAGGGACGCAATGGCTGTCTGTTGCAGGATCATTAGCTTCATCACTTCCATCTGCTCTTTGGCAAAATCGGCGTCTTCGATGACACTACGCGATGCCTCCGTGTTCGTAATTGCCACAGATAAAGTTGATTCCTTCGAAGATAATCGTGATTTGTACTCACCGACAACCTGGATGTGACTCGATAGTTCACCAATGGCGTCGTCTAAAATAGTCATAGCCCCTGTAGCGTCAGTTGTCAGATTAATATCACTTACATACGACCCAACTCCGGTCCCAAGACTGGCTGAATCTGCGTTACCAAGTTCAACTACTAATGTGTCATTGTCATCCGTTCCTTCACCGGTCTGGAATGTAAAACTCGCTGCGGAAGCATTAATCAGGAATTTTCCATTGAAAGTAGTGCCGTCTGCAATAGCATCAATTTCCTTAATCAATGCTGTAACCTGATTATCCAAAGATTCTCTCTGAGGTTCAGATAATGAACCGTCAGCTGCTTGTGTGGCTTTCTCTTTACAAGTTTGCAGAATATCCATAATATTCTGATAACCACCTTCGGCAATGTTCAGTACGTTCTTAGCATTACCGACATTATCGAGGGCAACCGTGAGACCTCTTCTTCGGCTTTCAATACTGCGTGCCAGAGCATAACCGGCTGGATCCTCACCGGCAGAATTGATTTTCCTGCCTGTGGCTAAGCGAAGCTGGTGCACACTGATCTTATCGTTGACTCTCATCAGTGCAGTTCTCGCTTGCATTGCCTGCACATTCGTGCTAATGCTCATTAAATTACTCATTTTAAACCTCCTTGTTTAATTGTATGACTTCCTTGTCACACTTTGTTGTTGCAGGTTCTCTTTTTCCTGCATGTTTTTTTATCAATTTTTAATAAACTTCACAACTCAATACTATTATCGGACAAAATTCTATAAACTTTAGTAAAAAAGTAGAAAAAACCATAATAATACACCAAAAAAGAGAGGATTAAAGAAAATATACTTATCTTGTAGAAGTAACTATCGGTTTAAAATTTCACTGTGATGAGACTTCAAAGTGCTTATTTTTATCTTGGTCCACAGTGCAAGATATTTTCAAGTGTAAAAATATTGTATTTTTCATTCAGCACTTTAAAATGTCGCTAATTACGTGGATTATAATTTTGCTTATAACCCTCGTAACTCTCTGTAAGTCAGCAAGTTACGAGGATATAGAAAAACTTTAATTAAAAATGTTAACAAATTGGTTTTTACACCAAACTTTCATACTCGAAATAACAACAGGGGTCTTAAAATAAACAGTGGAAAATAAGCCCAATAGCTCAAGAGTATGGTTGTATTTATTATAAAACATTCCCAATAAATAATTTGATCGCAAATGAGACAAAATTAATCTATAGATTAACGTGTGTAACTGATATGTTAACATATAGATTAATCGAAGCATGTAATTTCTTTTGGAAGAATAAAAAAAAGGAGGTGAGCCATGGAAACAATAAATTTACAAATCAATGTAGGTGCTGGATTTGACAATCTCAATACTTTTGAGAGTTTTTTAATCAGTTCAGTTCGTAATGGAATAATGCAAGAGGTTAAACGATATTTAGAGGAATTGGATATAGAACTTAGTCGTCAATTTGAGCATTCCCATTGGGATTATCATTATCATGGTCAAGTTTTTCAGACTTTACGATTTTGTTATGGGGAAATTAATTAATTAAAAACCTCCTGAATGGAGATATAAATTAGTAGCGGTGCAGGGACTCTCCCAGCGATATCTCCTCGAGAGAACCCCGGACACGCGGATTACGATTCCGCTGCTCTAACTAACTTAAATAGAAAAACATCGGTCAAATTTATAACATTAATTTTGGTAGCGGTGCAGGGACTCGAACCCCGGACACGCGGATTATGATTCCGCTGCTCTAACCAGCTGAGCTACACCGCCTCAAATGACAACCAACGGCAAAATATAATAATTCCCTTTTCTTGAAACAACATCTATAACACTCACTTGGAAAAATATTCTGTTAATGAATTTTCTTTCAATAAAAAATTCTATTTTATACATTTTATCAATAGAATTGAAAATACCAGAAAGCAAAGCAAAATTGACTCTACAAAATTTAGATAAAAAGGATTAGATCATGTCAAAATCAATTCTCATTAAAAATCCCTTCTGTTGTGCTCCGATGAATAGTGATAGACTTTCAAAAGGTCGGATTAAGACTTTCACTGGCGGGTATATTTATATTGAAAATGGTATAATTAAATCCATAGGAAAGGATTCTTTTGATGGCAAAGCGGATATAGAAATTGATGCAAGTCGAATGCTCGTGTTACCGGGATTTATAAATACTCATCACCATCTGTTCCAGACTTTAACAAGAAATATTTTTTCTACTCAGGAAACTCCTCTTTTCGACTGGCTTTTAACAAACTATGAAATCTGGAGAGAATTAACTGCTGAAGGTACCTATATCAGTGCGAAACTTGGAATCGCTGAACTTTTAAAATCAGGCTGTACAACTACTTCAGACCATCTTTATCTATTTCCAAAATCAACAAATTCTCACTTAATTGATGAGGAAATCAAAGCTGCTAAAGAAATGGGAATTCGTTTTCAGCCAACAAGGGGCTCTATGTCGCTAGGTAAGTCGGTAGGCGGCTTGCCACCGGAAGATGTCATTCAAAACGAATCGGAAATTATGGATGATATAAAACGTTTAATAAGGCTTTACCACAATGATTCATTCGGTGCAATGATAAGGATTTCCTTAGCACCATGCTCACCTTTTTCAGTTACCCCTGAATTAATGAGGAAAACCGTTCAATTTTCTGATGAATACAATTTACAGATACACACACATCTTGCCGAAACACTTGATGAACAGGAATATTGCTTAAAAAATTTTGGTGTAAGACCATTTGGACTAATTAAAGATTTCGGCTGGGCAAGAGCAAATACATGGCTTGCTCATGCTATATACCTAAATGATGAAGAAATCAAGGAAATCGGTGATACTGGAATGGGAATCTCTCACTGTCCGAGTTCCAATATGAGATTAGGCTCCGGCATTGCCAGAATCCACGAAATGATAGATGCAGGTGCAAATGTAAGTTTGGCTGTTGACGGTTCTGCCTCAAATGATTCTTCAAATATGCTGATAGAACTTCGAAATGCTTTATTACTATCACATCTCAGATCAAGGGAAAATTGGCTTACGGTTGACGATATTCTATGGATGGCTACTAGAGGTGGTGCTGCTGTTCTAGGAAGAGATGATATTGGTCAGATTGCTCCGGGAAAATGTGCTGATATAAATCTTATTTCAATTGATAGACTGGAATATTCAGGTGGTCAGCATGACCCGCTTGCTGCAATAATATTTTCAGTGAGTATGAATCCTGTTGATTGGGTAATTGTAAACGGAAAAGTAGTTGTAGCAGATGGAAAGTTAAAAGATATTGAGGAACCCTCTTTAATCCATAAGCATCAGCGAATTTCCAACCAAATGGTAAAAGATGCAGAACAACGAACCGGGAGACAACTGACACGCCCCAGACTGTAGGAATTCATTGCCTTAGTTTCAGATTAATATAATTATTAATCACTTTGTTCAGCGGTAAATAACTCGATCTAATACAGCAGAACAGTTTATTTCTCGACTAAAAATGGTGCCCAATTGAAAAATATAGGAGCCTATGTCCACTTAAATCAAACCCGTAATCTGTCGTAATAGGTCCAATTGGCGTTGGAACTAAAATACCTACCCTGAACCCTACTTTAAGTTCTTCCCAATTGAAATCTTCGATACTATCCCAAACATTTCCACACATTAAGTGAAACCTATAGTAAGAACCTGAGGTCAGCGGGGCACGGCATCCTAAACCCAATGCAAGAATGAGTTTTCCCCAGAGTTCATCCTGATGGTATCCTGGTAAAGATGACACACCTCCCAATCGGAAGAGTTCAAAGTAAGAAAGTGAAGAAGTTAAATATCCAAGCCTTAGATGTGTAGAAAAAGTATATTTTTCACTATATGTTTCATATACAGTAGATTCAACAGAAATTTTATCAAAATGCATTAGTTCATCTTCTGAAATTGAGTGTTCAAAAAAAATCTTATTAACCCTACCCTTAGTTGGTAGATCATAGTGATCAGTATTTTCAACTAAAATACGAAAAATAACACTACCCACCCCGTACTTACTTAAAGGAATATTGGGTAAGACTGAATCAATACTCACGTGTTCATATTTTATTCCTACTGAAGTGAGTCCTACTCTCCTTACTTGTACTCCGGCGTTAGCTTCAAATCCATTACGTGAAAATTCAGCAAAAGTAATACATTTGCTTTTTTTATAAAGGGGGATATTTTCATACTCACTATAGAGAGAAAAGTAACCGGTTAGCGTAGTAGTAAAAATTCTCGAATTTCTCAAATCCCAAGCCAATCTTCGGTACTGATCGCTTGCAATTAGATAGAGTTTATTATCAATTCCCACTCCAAATAAATTTCTGTATTTTGCAGAAACGAAAGCCTTTGCCTTTTTTTCGCTATCATAACGGGTTCCAAAAGAAAACCGAGTTTTAACGTCTTCTTCTACTTCCACAATTAAGTCAGCTGAGTCTTCAGAGATTTTGTCAAGAGATATATAAACATTTTTAAACAACCCGGTACTGAAGAGGTTTTTGACGCTTCTCTTCGCAAAAGCCGAATTCCATAAATCGCCCTCGCTCAGACACATTTCCCGTTTCAATACAAAGGATTTTGTTTCCTGGTTATTTACAAAATGTATTTTTCTGATTCTTGTATGGTTTAGTCTATCAATCGATGCTGATAAAAAATCAGGAGATGGATGATTTCTATTTCCATAAGGTCGAATTTTATCTAGATACATTTCTGTTTCTTCATATCCTTTTTGAATTAAAACATTAATTGAGTCAAAGTTTGTAGATGTAATAGTTCCCAGGTTTGGACGAATAAGTACATCGGCAAGCTCTATGTTTTTAGTGTCTGACAGATAAGCGAGAATATTAACAGTTTGCCCGAAAAACGTTAACGGATCAATGTTATTTCCGAGATTAAATAACTTACTACCTACATCGACAGCCACAATAAAATCAACTCCCATATCCTTTGCTACATCTATGGGAACATTATTTGTTAATCCACCATCAACAAGAAGAAAGGAATCTAAAGTTACCGGTGCTAAAACTATTGGAAATGCCGAACTTCCAGATACAGTCTTCGGTAAACTACCATGACTTAGAATAACAGATTTTCCGGTTTTGATATCGGTAGCTACAGCTCGAAATGGAATTGCAAGACTATCAAAATTTCCACCCGCGGCATATTCCGGGTAGATAGTCATTTGGAAAATCCGTTCCTGAAATGATTGTGTTGTTAATAAGTTTTTAGGAAATATTACATTGAAATGTTTATCAAGACGCAATGAAAAAAGATCTGGAAGCTCACCCATTTTTTGTGAGACAAATTCTATTTCCCGATAGGGTTTCGGGGAGAATAGTTTTGTCCATTTCGTCCCCTTTATATAACGCTCAATCTCATCCGGTGTATTACCACAAGCATAAAGGGCTCCAATAACTGCACCCATACTTGTACCAACTATTAGGTCGGGGTAAAAGCCAACTTCTTCAAGTGCTCTGATAACACCAATATGTGCAAACCCACGGGCACCTCCTCCACTTAAAATGAGCGCCGTTTTTTGTTTTGTATTTTCCCCAGCGAAAATGAAGGCAAAATTAAAAGAACTGACAACAACTAAAATTACGAGCGATAAATGGAAATATTTTAACGCTACCTTAAACATATTTAAAGCTAAATAAAAGAGACGACTTAAAAAAGGATTAGTTAAAAAAACGAGAATCATTAGATTAATCTCCTTGAATCTTGGATGCCGTTAGCCTAATTTATGAAAAGAATGGAGGATGAATGTGAAGAGAATATACATTTCTTGTGACATGGAAGGTATTGCCGGAATTTGTAGCGATCGTCATCGAGAAATAGGTGATATTTTTTATGAATGGGGAAGAAAAATGATGACCCGCGAACTCAATACAGTTATTGATATATTTTTAAAAAAGGGTATGGAAGATATAGTAGTGAATGATTCTCACCATTATATGATGAATCTTCGTATTGATGAGTTATCATCTAATGTTTCTCTTATTTCAGGTACTCACAAAACAGATTCGATGATGGAAGGAATTACTTCAGAATTTGATGGTGCTGTATTTATCGGTTATCACGGAAAAAGTGGCTTATCAAGTGCCGTACTTTCACATACGTATTCAGATTCTATTATAAAAGTAACACTTAATGGAATATGTACAGGCGAGACAACATTAAATGCGGCATTTGCCGGGTCGAAGAGTGTACCTGTGCTTCTTGTAAGTGGCGATGATAAAGTTGCTGAAGAGGTCGCTGAATTAAAGACCGGTACCCAATCAGTTGTTACGAAGATTGGTATTACTCGTTCAGCAGGAATGATGTTTCATCCTGAAAAAATTGCAAAAGATTATGAGGAATCTATAGAAAAGGTTTTTAAATCAACAATTAAACCGTTCAAGATCGATCCACCTTATATTCTTGATGTTACCCTTAAAGAGACACAAATGGTAGACATTGCCTTAAGAATTCCAGGTACAAAACGTGTTGATGATTCTACTCTTAGATTTGAATGTGACGTTTATATAACGACCTATCGTGCTTTTATTGCCATTCAAACAATTGCATCGGCAAATTATTTAAAATAAGGAAGAGTTAAAGAATGAGTAAATTCTGGAAGAAGTTTAAAAAAGCTTTAAGGAATAAATTCCTTGCGGGAATTCTTGCGCTTATACCTATTGCAATCACTATTTATATTGTAAAACTATTTATTATATTTTTTGACAACATAGTGAGTCCGATCATAGACCCTTTTCTCGGTTTCCACATACCAGGCTTAGGTCTAATAGTATCGCTTATTACCATATATCTTTTAGGTGTATTTATAACTAATGTTATAGGGCGTACACTTCTAAGTTTCTTCGAAAAATGGCTGAATTATATCCCGCTTGTAAGGACAATATATCATACGACTAAGCAAATATTAGGTGCTTTTTCAAAGTCAGGTAGCAATTTTGAGAAGGTGGTTTTTCTTGAGTATCCCCGGAAAGGTATCTGGACAATGGGCTTTGTTACCGGACAGACAACAGGAAAAGATGGTACAAAGTTTTATTCTATATTTCTTCCAACTACTCCAAACCCCACTTCAGGGTGGATGCTTTTTATTCCCAAGGATGAGGTTATTCCTTCTGCAATGAGTGTTGAACAGGGGTTAAAGACATTGATTTCTGCCGGGTCAGTCGCTCCGTCTAAAATGAATTTAGTAAATAAACAAACTGATGAAAGAGAAGTAGGCAGTAAGTAGTAGTCAAACGGATTGATGATTCTTGATTCTGGATTTTGGATTTGGGTTTTAGCCTCCTTTTTCCGCCAGTTGGCAGAATCCATTAGACTAATAAGGTCAATCATTCAAATAAATTTGAAATTTGATATTTGATATTTGAATTTAGTCAGAGTATTAATCACCTTTCTCTTTCATCTTTCTGAAAACTTTTTGTCCCTTTTTCAGTCCCAGAAGAAATTTAAAATTAAAATTTTACTTGGATTTTCTAAGATATAAATATAAGTTAATTTTTAATTCTTAATCAAAGTGAGTTTGTCTTATGAGAATAAAATACATAGATGGTAATCGTTTTTCACGTGCAATTGCAGCAGGTGCAAAGAGAATTTTTGATAGACAACATTATCTCAACAAAATCAATGTATTTCCTGTTCCTGACGCTGATACCGGGACGAACATGGCATCTACCTTAAAGTCTATAGTTGAATCTATATCCAACATCCGTTCTCCAAAGATATACAGTTTAAGCAAAACAGTAGCAGATTCTGCACTTTTGGGAGCAAGAGGTAACAGCGGTGTTATATTAGCCCAGTATTTCTACGGAATTTCGGAAGAACTTAAAAAAGAAATAAGAGTTACAACTGAAAAATTCGGTGAAGTGGTAAAAAATGCTGTTCATTATGCCTATGAGGCATTAACACAACCTAAAGAGGGCACAATTCTAACAGTTATTAAAGATTGGGCAGAAAGCGTATACGAACAGCGATTCGCAAAAACTGACTTTGTTGAATTACTGAATCATGCACTTGAATCAGCAAAGAAATCTTTAAAAGAAACAACAAATAAGCTTGAAATACTTAAATCTTCTAAAGTTGTGGATGCTGGCGGTCAGGGATTCGTTGACCTTTTAGAGGGTATAAAAAATTATATATCAAAAGGCAAAATTAAAGACCTCGTATTTTCCAAAACACCAAAGATTGAAACAGTAGTACATACTGAAATTTCACCTGAAGACATCAAGTATCAATATTGTACAGAATGTTTAATTGAGGGTGAAAATATAAATATCAACGAACTCAGAAAAAAAATAAATGACTTTGGCGATTCTATTGTTATAGCAGGATCACCTCAAAAAGCACGTTTGCATATTCATACTAATAGACCCGCCGATGTTTTTTCAATTGCCCGTCATAGTGGATCGCTTCTTCAGCAAAAAGCTGACGATATGTTTAAACAATATCAGGTATCTCATAAGAAACATCCATCTATCGCACTTGTTACCGATTCAGCATGTGACCTTCCCCAGAGAATTATTGATAAATATGATATTCATATTGTGCCGGTTCGTGTTTCCTTCGGTCATTCCACTTACATTGACAAAATTACCATCACGCCAGAATATTTCTATGAAATGTTAAAAAATGAACCTGTCCATCCTACCACATCTCAGCCTCCACCTTCTGATTTCAAAAACTTGTATGGTTTTTTATTATCTCACTACGACTCCATTATCTCTATACACCTTACAGCTGCATCAAGCGGCACATATCAGAATGCAGTTAATGCTGCAAAATCTTTCCCTGACAGGAAGATAACTGTGATAGATGGAAAATCTCTTTCTGTTACATTAGGATTTGTAGTTCAAGAAGCCGCCAGATTAATTTCTGAAGGAAAAAACCATGATGAGGTTGTTTCCCAGACAATAGAAGCCAGACACCGTACACAACTTTTTGTCAATATTCCAAGTTTAAAGTATCTAATGAAGAGCGGACGCGTTAGTAAAGCAAAAGGATTACTCGCAAATCTTCTACATCTGAAACCTATTCTCAATCTTGATGAAAACGGTGTACCTCAACATTGCAATAAGAGCTTCAGCTATAATGGCTCATTAAAGAAGGTTTTTAAACTCGTTAAAGAATTTGTTCGAGATAAAAAAAACCTCCGATTTATCGTTGCACATGCGACGGCTCCGGAAGCTGCACAGTACTATGTTGATAAGCTAAGAAGAGATTTTGGTGTTCTGGATATTCCAATACTACCTGTATCACCGACACTTGGTGCTCATGCCGGTCCTGGCACTGCCGCTATCGGTATTACATGGAATAATTAATGATCTCATTATTATCTATTTTAATATTGAGTTATCTCGTAGGTTCAATACCAACAAGTATTATCGTAAGTAAAATTCTTAAAGGAATAGATATAAGAGATTATGGATCGGGTAATGCAGGCGGCACAAATGCTTTTAGAGTATTAGGTTGGAAAGCCGGTATTTTTGTTATGTTAATTGATATAGCTAAAGGCACTTTTGCAACTGTTGTGATTTCGAAAATACACATCGATGCTTTGCCATTTGATAATTCGACACTTATAATGATACTGGCAGGTGTCTGTGCAATTTTGGGCCATACTTATACAATATTTGCTGGATTTAAGGGTGGTAAAGGCGTCGGCACCGGGGCTGGCATGCTTATAGGTCTTTTCCCTATTGCATTTCTTATCTGTCTAATTGTTTTTGCTATTATTCTTTTTTCTACAGGAATAGTCTCGGTATCTTCAATGGCAGCAGCAATCAGTTTACCTATCGTTCTAATTATTCTTGATAACCTGTTTTCCAAAAATGTTGATACAACCCTAACTATTTTCAGTATTATAATACCTTTTTTTATAATTTTTACTCATCGTTCAAATATAAAACGGCTCATCAAAGGTGAAGAAAATTCCTTTGATAAAATAATGATCTTCCGTCGGAAAAAAGCAAAATCCACAGAAAAATAAAAATTTGCCCTTCAAATTATTTCTTATTATTTAATTTCGGAATTTGAATTAATGTTTGAGTAAATATGAAAAAAAACATAAATAGAACAGCACTATCTATTTTTTTACCTTTAATCCTCCTTTGTGTAAATACCTTTGCACAAACACCATTTACCGACTTTGAAATTGTTGAAAGTACTCCAGTTGAAACCTCCTTGGATAATCCTGAAATACGTAATACTGCTGAGGTTTGGCTGGAGATGATTAATGGCGCTAAAAAGACCCTGGATATTGAGCAGTTCTACATTTCTAATGAGCCAGGTGAACCACTGGAAGATATTATCTTAGCAATTGAAAAAGCTGCCAAACGTGGCGTCAAAATCCGTATTATTGTTGAGAAAAAAATGGCGAAAGCCTATCCAGAGACACTAGAACGCTTGAAAAAAAATAACAATACCAAAGTCCGCGTCATAGACATTTTCAATAAAAACGGCGGCGTTCAACACAGTAAATATTTTATTATTGATAGAAAAGATGTTTTTATCGGTAGTCAGAATTTCGATTGGCGTGCTATAAAACATATCCATGAGATCGGCTTAAGGATTCGACATAAAAAATATGCAAAATTGATGACGGAACTTTTTGACATGGACTGGAGACAAAGTAAAACCGGAAAATTCGAAGAAAGTGATTCTGAACAAAAAATACAGCATTTTAGTATGGGTAAAACTGACAATGAATTAATTGAATTCAAGGCAACTGCCAGCCCTCCAAACAACATTCCACCAGGTTTTTTAAGTGATCTTAGTGAAATTGTCAAAACGATAGATAATGCTAAAAATAGTGTCTATGCTCAACTGTTATCCTATTCTCCATCGGCGAGGAATAATATTTATTTTGGAGAATTGGACAATGCACTCCGGCGGGCAGCAATTCGTGGAGTGGATGTAAGATTACTTGTTTCAGATTGGTGCCAGAAAAAATACGAGATGCCCTTTTTAAAAAGTTTATCAGTCATTCCAAACATAAGTGTGAAATTGAGCACAATACCTGAATGGACAGGGGGTTATATTCCGTTTTCAAGAGTTGAGCATTGTAAATTCATGGTTGTTGACGATTCTATCACCTGGGTTGGATCAAGCAATTGGAAAAGAGATTATTTCTATTCATCGAGGAACATTGGTATCATTGTTAAAAACAAAAAAATTAACGAGACAATGAAAAACATATTTCTGAAAAGCTGGGATGGTCCATATAGTTGGCAAGTAAAACCAGAAGTTAAATACACCCCTAAATATTACGGAGAAGGAAACAGATAATAAATACTCTAATACAAATTATAAAAGTTGACTATCTAATTCCCAGATGTTAGTTTTATTTTGAATATGGTAGTGTCAAAAGCTATATGAAAAAATGAAAAACCGAGGTTAGCAGGAAAAATGGTTGAAGTATTTCTCAGTTACAAACAAAAAGACATCATATCTTTAGATTTCGTAAAGAGTAGAAAGAACGATACAATCCTGTCCCGAAGGGATCCCGATGGAAAAAGGATTAAATATGAAATAAAATAACTACGGGTAAAACCCGTAGAAGGAAGAAAAAGGTCTAACCTCAAACCCTGAAAGGGTTTAATAAAATGTCAAAGGAGAAAGGGTCTTACATCATAAAGAAGTACAATCATGCCTGGCTGGCATTTAAAGCGATTGACCGGATTGATTTAACCCCTTCAGGGTTAGTGAGATTGTGTTCTGCTTATATCAATCGGCTTTACCGGATGTTATTCATGTTAATCCCCTTGCGGGGATTTATGAAAAGGATAAAAGATTCACAGATTGTTCGGGAATTTATCTTGCGTTATGAGCCTAGAATATATAAAAAGGAGATGAAGATGAGTAAGTTTTCAATAATTTTTATACTTTCATTTGCACTAATTTTGTCTCAGTGTGAAGCACCTTCAAGTAGTGATGATGGAGACGATTTCGATGCCCCGGCTGTGCCAACAGGGTTAGATATTGTCGAGGAGGAATCTGGTGATGGCGAGATTAAGCTTATCTGGAACGCCAACTCTGAGAGTGATCTCGCAGGATATCATCTTTATCGTTCTGACAATGGAGATTCTCCATCTGATTATGAACAAATAAAAGAAACTACCGATACCGAATACCTTGATATCGGATTGGATTATAATACAGTTTATTACTACGGGATTTCATCTTTCGATGAAAATAATAACGAAAGTGAAATGAGTAATCCCGAGAGCCTGGCACCGATCAACGTTCGAGCTCCTGCGAAACCTTCCGGATTCAAAGTCTATGGCTATAATCTACCTGAAATTCCACCGTATATTGAATTAACTTGGCAAACTAATACGGAGAGCGATTTTTCTCATTATGAAATATATAAAGCACTTACAGGACTTTTTCCTACTGACTCAACCACTTTTTTAGTCGATACTACCTTAACGAATTATACTGATGAAGATGTTGAAGAAGGTGTAAAATATTACTATGCAATAATTGCCGTTGACAAAGGTTCAAAAGAGAGTGAAGCTGCAGGACCGAAATCTGATCTTCCACTTCCACGCCCTTCACTAATCTCTCCAGAATATAACTCAACTACTACAACTCGTCCAACTTTCGAATGGGAAAAAGTTGAAGGTGCAACAAGTTACAATATAATTGTACAAACTTCTGCACAAAGTGGTGAGATATGGACAGAAGTTGTAAGTCAACCACCAGACTCGATCGTTACTCAACAATTCCGATCGAATCCTTTACTTGAGAATGGAAAAACTTATTATTGGAAAGTAGCTGCATTTTCTTCAGATAATGAAGAGGCTAACTCCTATAGTACAATCTGGAAATTCACGACACAATAACTCCACACCATACTAAACTATGGTGTTATTCTCATTTTTTATCACAATAGGATTTTAAGAATAACACCAGACTTTAGTCTGGTGAACGGAAGAACATCAAAAAGGCTTAGTCCGCTTTAGCAGACTTCCATTAATCAATTAGAGGTGATTAAATGAAACATTCACATACTCGTATTTGGATACACATTATTTGGGGAACAAAAGATCATGCAAGATGTCTTTTCAATGAAACTGCAATTCAGGCACATAAACATCTACTTCAAAAAGCAAACGACCTTAAAATTTCTTTCGAAGAACTGCGGATACAGCCGGAACACATTCATGGATTAATAAACCTCCCTGCTAATAAATGTTTATCGGATTTTGTCCAAAATGTAAAAGGTGAATCAACCCATTGGATAAATCAAAATAATCTGATTAAAGGAAAATTTGAATGGCAAAGAGGTTATGGAGCGTTTTCAGTTAGTGCATCACAAATAGATATTGTGAAAAAATATATTCAAAATCAGGAGGAGCATCATAAAAGGAAGACTTTCAAAGAGGAGTATGATGAATGGTTGGAAAAATACGGTATTTTTAATGATTGATGTTACTTGGGAAAGTACGCTGAAGCGCACTCTCTTTCTTTATCCTTACTATTTCTCCACCATAGTAAACTATGGTGTTATTCTCAAATACCAAGACGGCTAAAACCAACTTCTACCTTGCTATAGTACACTTTATATGGGTTACTTTGAGAATATCCCTCAGATTTATCTGGGGGATAATAAATTACCTTGATTATATTCCAACCATATACTTAAAATTCCACTATGAAAAAAGATAATAAAACCGAACTTTCTAAACTACCCTCCGTACAGAAAGTCTTAGATACATTAACTGATGATAAATTTTCTTTGAAACATGAAATTATAGTATCCGTTATCAGAAAAGAACTGGAATCCATCAGGCTTAATATTAATAAACGCGTAGTAAGTTTTAAAAGCAAAGAAGACGCTCTCTCATTAATTAAAAGTAAAGTAGTAAATAAAATGCAACAGTTGACATCTTTGCCAATGAAGAAAGTAATTAACGCCACAGGTATAGTTCTTCATACTGGCTTGGGACGTGCCCCTTATGGTAAAGAAATGATGAATTACATTTCTGAATTGCTAATCGGTTATGTTAATCTTGAATTTGATCTTGAATCTGGTGAAAGAGGAGAAAGATTAGATTTAACGGATTTCTTATTAACTACTATAACAGGAGCAGAATCTTCGGCTGTTGTAAATAACAACGCCGCTGCAGTTTTGCTTTCATTAAATACTATTGCTGACGGTAAAGAAGTAATTGTTTCAAGAGGTGAATTGATAGAGATCGGAGGTTCTTTTCGTCTTCCTGATGTAATGGCAAAAAGCGGCGCCAGGATGGTAGATGTCGGGACAACAAATCGTACATACTTAAAAGACTACCGGGAAGCATTGACTTCGGAAACTGCGGCAATACTCATTGCACACACTTCAAATTATAGAATTGAGGGATTCACTACCTCTCCTGAACCAACGGAAATCGTAAAGTGGGCACATGAGAATGATTTACCAGTAATAATGGATTTGGGCAGCGGCGCATTATTCTCAACAACAAAAGCCGGATTACCATACGAACCCGAGGTTTCTGATTTTATTCTAAAGGATTTCGATTTAGTTACATTCAGCGGTGATAAACTTTTAGGTGGACCTCAGTCCGGAATTATTGTCGGTAAAAAAAAGTGGATTAGCCTGTTAAGAAAGAATCCTCTTATGCGTGCAGTGAGATGCGATAAAACTACCTTCGCAATCCTAACCTGGGTACTTCAACATTATATATCCAAAGAACAGGTTCCTGATATCGAAACGTACTCTCTTTTTACTTCTTCTGTGAAAGAGTTAAGAAACCGGGCTCAAAATATTGTTTCAAAAGTACCAAAAAACATTTGCAATTTTCTTGAAATAAGTATTAGAGATTCAAAAACTGAGGCTGGAAGTGGCTCAATGCCAACAGAAACAATCCCAAGCGTCGCAATTGTTATGTCACCAAAACAGATTTCGGAAGCAAAGATAGCGAAGCTCTTCCGCCTGAACAATCCTCCAATAATAGGTTATTGTAAGAATGGTGAATTTTATCTTGATCTTAGGACAATTTGTTCAAGTGATTTAGATATCATAAGAGAGGCAATAATTCATATAGACACTAAGTTAAAAAATGAAACAGTATAGCAATAGATATTAAAACAAGGTGAATTAATGAAACGCAACGAATTGACTCA
>DAOUYY010000143.1 GCA_030665885.1 Fidelibacterota bacterium | reverse complement strand
GTTGCCTTTGCAATTGTAGCTGTGGAAACCAGTACACTTACTTTTATCAGTATACCTGGATTGGCTTATATTACAAATTTAAATTTCCTTCAGATAACCATTGGTTATTTGATTGGACGAATAGCGGTAAGTTTCCTGTTTTTGCCAGCCTATAAAAAAGGTGAACTCTCTACAGCATACGCTTTACTCGAGGAAAGATTTGGATGTAAAACAAGAAGCTATGCATCAATCGTATTCCTTTTTACACGTGTTGCCGCAGATGGAGTAAGGCTTTTTGCTACCTCTATTCCACTTGCGATCATTTTTAAAACAGTTCCATTTTTTTCCAACTATTCTAATCTTCAGATTTACTCGATTTCGATAATTATTATTACTTTAATTACACTTATTTACACATATACTGGTGGAGTGAAGGGTATTATCTGGGTTGATGTTCTTCAGATGAGTATTTACCTCGGTGGTGCAATCGTTGCATTAATTATATTGTTTGATAAAGTTCCGGGAGGATTATCGGCTGTAAATATATTTTCTGGTGGTATTAACAAATTTTCTCTAATTAATTGGGGATTTAGCGGTGGATTAAAAGGATTTTTCTCATGTCCATATACGTTAATCGGAAGCCTAATTGGAGGCGCATTTCTTTCTATGGCTTCGCATGGTACTGATCAATTAATTGTACAGAGGTTACTAACAACTAAAACATTGAAAGATAGTCAGAAAGCATTGATTTCCAGTGGAATCATCGTGATTTTTCAATTTGCATTATTTCTACTTGTCGGTTTAATGCTATTTGCATTCTATAAAGGAATTCCTGTTGGTTCAGAAAGATCAATATTTGCTAAGCCAGATGAAATTTTTCCATATTTTATCATCCATAGTCTTCCCGTTGGCATTAAGGGGATTATTATTGCAGGTCTTTTTGCAGCAGCAATGTCAACACTTGCAGGGTCAATGAGTTCATTATCATCCTCGGCGATGATGGATTTGTATAAGCCCTATTTTGGAAAATCCAATGACGAGAAACGAGAACTTGTTGTATCTCGCATTTTTACAATTTTTTGGGGAGTTATCCTTTCTCTAGTTGCATTACTTTTTATAAGAGTTCTTCAATCGGTTGTAGAGATTGCATTAGGGATTGCGTCAATAACTTATGGTGGACTGTTAGGGACATTTCTTCTAGGAGTTCTGTTTAAAAAGCCAGATGAAAAGGCGGCGATGTGGGGTTTTTCTGCCGGAATTATAGCAATGCTTTCATTAATTATTATACCTTTTCTCTTTGGAATTTCACCAATTGTTCACTGGACATGGTATACATTAATTGGTTGTTCTGTAACATTATTAGTAGGTAACTTTGTTACGTATGTTAAAAAAGAATAGATATATTTTTGCAATTCTTATTCTAACTTCGTTTATATTCTCTAAGGAGTTAGACCTTAAGTACTCTAAGATAATCAGCTTAAATCCAGTAGAAGATAGCAGCCTCGTCTATACCGGTTTAGATTTGCTGGTTCAAAATAAATTTAAAACCATAAGCACTAAAAACTTGGCTGTTGTTTTTGGTTCTGCCAGTTATACCCGGGATAATAGACATATTGTAGATGTTCTGAAAAATGAGTTTACTGGGCAATTGATTGCTTTAATTCAGGTTTTGGAATCAGAGATTAAAACGCTATCGTCAGGTTTTGTATTTCATAAAGTTGGTCCTGTAAGTAAAACAAATGTTATGAACATTACTCCTGACAAATTAGAGATAAGATACAAAGATATAAAGGATTGTAATCTTTTACTTTATGACCTGCAGGATACCGGAATTCGTGAGTCATCTGCAGTAGCAGTTCTGATTGAGTTACTTAAGTTGAGTGCGATGGATAGGATACCACTAATCGTTCTACCGTCCTAATCCAATTAATGCAAGAGTAGTGGAGGATCCGATTTCGACTAACTCTTCGGTTACAAAAAGTTGCCATCTCCCCATCCGACATGGATTGACAATTGCTGAATTGGCAATAATGATAAACGAGGAAAAATGGTTAGAGTTGCCAAAACCAGCAAGACTTTATGTTATACCGATGTTTAATTATAAAAGATCAATGTGGTATGACGATACTGGACTACTATTGAAATTTCCGTTTCCGGAATTAGTGACTGTTGAGGCGGTTCTGTCTTATAGCGGCTTATCTTTTATTGAACAAACCAATCTTAGTTATGGTGACGGGACATATACTCCTTTTGAACTGATTGGAGCGCCATGGATAAGTGGTGAGAGATTAGTTGTCAGTTTGAATAATCAAAATTTTCAGGGATAGAGTTTTCAAAAACAATTTTTACACCAATTAAAATAGAAGAAATGTCTACCGATCCCATTCATTTAGGAAGGGAATGTTCAGGATTTAAGATAACAGTTACAAATAGAGATACATACGAGCCAGTGCTTGTTGGTAGCTATATTGTTGCTCTTATTGCCCAACTTTACCCACATCATTTTAAATGGTTAAACCCTGATAATGTTGATTCAATTTTTGGGGGTAACGAATATCGGATGATGGTGGAATTAGGAGGAGATGTAAAAAAACTCTACCTGGTTTGAAAATCGAAATTGACGGGGTATCAGAAAATAAGAGAACAATATTTTCTTTATAAGAGAGATTAACAATTTGTGTTTTAATTTGAAATACTCTATGAATTTCACACTTTATTCAAAAAAAGCGGTGATTTTTTATTGTACCTTCTGAATTGTTGTATGTATATTTAATACGTATGTATGTAAAATAAATACGGTTTAATATGTTAAAAAATCTATTTATTTCCGAAGTTCGGATTTCTCTATTGGGTCAGTTCCTTTTGCATTCAGAAGATGAATTTTATCTACGACAATTATCAAGTCATTTTAAATTTTCACCAAGGTCTGTTAGTTTAGAATTAAAAAATTTGGAAAGCATAAGTTTAATTCATAGACGTATATCCGGTAAACAGCATTACTATTCAGTAGATAAGCAGCATCCACTTTTTAATGATCTAAAAAATATTTTTATTAAAACAGCTGGTGTAAAAGATATTATTGCCAAAGCGCTACATGATTACGTATCACAAATCGATTTTGCTTTTGTTTATGGATCTTTTGCTAACGGGAATGCTGAAGCAGGAAGTGATGTTGATCTGATGATATTAGGTGACGTAAAATCACGGAAGATTTCAGGTTCAATGATTAGTATTGGAGAAAAACTGAGCCGTGAAATTAATTTTTCCATCATTACAATGACTGAATTTAATCAACGGCTAAAAGAGCACGATCATTTTTTAACTAATATTTATAAGACACCAAAAATATTTGTTATTGGGAATTTGAATGAGTTTGAAAGAATGGGAAAAAAATGGTTGGCTGAAACTTTATAGAACCAGCCGTGAAGAAATTCCAATTTTAATAAAAATGAGAAATATGTATATTTAATATGAATTCTCATCAATACATTTTATATGATTTCTTGAAATATCAAAAAATATCAAAATATTATAGCCTTTTAATGTTCAAAACATTAATTTAAATTTTAGTGAAGGGTGTTGCTAACTAATTTAAAAAATGGGGGAATGTGAAATTAAAAAAAAGTATTCTACATTACTTGTTGGACTGCTTCTATTTGTTAATTGCGAAAAGGGTTTAGATCCGGTTGAGGGATTTGAAGGAAAAATTATTATTCCAATTGATTCACTATCAGGCGAAGTAATATGGCCAGATTCTCTAAAAGGAGCAGTCATTATTACTGCTAAATTTCAACAATATTCATCTATTGATTCATTTTTTACTAATCTAATAGCTTTCAGTGATCCCATCGATACCAACAAAAATGAACAATCGTACTTTATTCAGACATTGCCCGGAATATACATAGTAGGAGTTGCTGGTATAAAAATTCCCATATCAGATATTCTCTTTTTGCCTCGAGATTCCCTTTCAGCGCATCCTGAATATTTTGTCCCTATTGGACTTTATAAATTACCACATTCCATTTTATCATTCGAGTCAATTAAAGTTAATGAAAATGAGATCGAAAGAGGCATAGACATAACTATCGATTTCGATATAGAATTGCCATTTTAATCTTTGAATCAGAAAAAATTAATTGTAGAAAATTGAACGAGATAATTAATTCTACATTAATAAAACCCGATTTAAAAGCCTTCTAACTTTACTGTTGTTTTTTCCCTTTATACATGGTTAAAAAGGAGGAGTATTTGGTAATTTTAGTCTTCTGAAACTGGTGAACAATCATATGGTACAAATGTTATTTTTAGGGTAATACTTAGCGTAACTATCGATTTAGGTAGTTTATTGTCTATGGAGCAGTTTTTATGTTCTACCAATGGATGTTTTGATTATCAACCATCTATTGGAAGGGAAGGTCACTTGAGAAAGAACTTTCAAAACAAATGTACGATGAGATCAAAATATTTTTTGTTTTTTTCCATTAATTATTTCTTATATTCAGAACCAATAGTGAGGACGGGCAGAAAAAGAGTAATTTTTAATCAGTTTAATACTTAAAATTTATGGGGATAGTGAAGGAAAGGGGCGGTGAATTTTCTTTAGTCATTTTTATTTCCACTGTGCCGATCCTTTTTGTTTAAACAAAAAAAGGAGGAGAAAATTATGAAGACGTTACGATTTACCCCATTGGTCATTTTGTTGGTGTTTAGCATTGCGCTTGGAGGTGGTATTGTAGGGAATACCAACCAAAGCGCCGCGTTTGTGCGGACATTGAACCGCAATGCATCTACGGATGTTGACGCGGTTTATTTCAATCCGGCTGGATTGATGAGACTTGAAGATGGTTTGCACCTATCTTTAAGCAACCAGTCGATCTTTCAGACCAAAACAGCAGTAAATAATTACCAGTATTTAAATGCTGATGAATTTGTCGGAGACGTGATAGTACCACTATTTCCCAATTTTTATATAGCCTACAAAACCGGGAAACTGGCATTTTCAGCCGGTTTTGAACCAATCGGTGGCGGTGGAAGCGCTAATTTTGAAAATGGATTACCTTCCTTTGAATTACCGGTTTCAGATCTAGTACCTGGATTAGCTGCTGAAGGGCAGTCGGTTTCTGCATATGATATTGATATAGCTTTTGAAGGTTCTTCGATCTATTATGGTTTTCAGGCTGGAGTAAGCTATAAAGTGAATGATATGTTATCGGTTGGTGTTGGGGGTCGTTATGTTGCCGCTTCAAACTCATATGTTGGTCATTTGAAAGATATTGCAATTAATCTTGGCGGTAATTGGACTCCAGCAACTACATTTTTCACGGGTGCTGCTACACAATATACTGCGGCTGCAACATCTTCAACAACGGCAGCTGATGGTCTTCAGCCGTTGATTGATGCGGGAGGCGGAGGCCTGACTCTTGCACAAGCTCAAATGATGAATCAACTTACAGCAGCTCAGGTTGCTGAGCTTGAAGGTGGTCTTACTCAAGCAGGTATTGATCCAACTGGATATACAGTCGATAATATCCAGACTGCATATAGAGGTGTTGCTGCATCAGCTACTGCTTCTGCTGCGGAAATGACGGCAAAATCAGCGCTTCTTGCAGATCAGGAAGTCGATGTAGCTCAGACAGCCACCGGAATCACACCAATTATTAGCGTTTTCCTGACGCCATTTGATGGTCTTGATATTGCCTTTAGATATGAGGGCTTAACAGAACTTGAATTAGTCAATAAAGCCGATGCTGATAAACAGGCATTAGTCGGTCTTGAAGCTGACGGAACAAAAATATACCAGTTCCCGGATGGTGCCAAAACCAATACCGATATGCCGGCGATGATGGCGCTTGGTGTTGCCTATAAAGTTATGCCGGCACTGAGAGCAGAATTCAACCTCAATTACTACCTGCATTCGGGTGTTAATTGGGATGGCAGAGAAGACGATGTTGAAAACGGTTATGAAGCTGGTGTGGCTGTAGAATATTGTCTCAATGATAAGCTGAAGGCTAGTGTTGGATTTTTAAATGCTGATGGCGGGGCAAAACCGGCTTATCAGAGGGATGTTAGTTATAGTCTCAAATCAAATACTATTGCCCTTGGCGCTGCCTATGCCGTTTCACCGAACCTGGTCGTGAATGTTGGTGGAATGGATACCTTCTACCAGGATTGCGATCGACCATTTTCGCATACACTTGGAGCTGATGATATTTCTGTAATTGAGACATATAAAAAAACGTCAATAGGTTTTGCGATCGGCGTAGATTACAAATTCTAACCTGATTTAGATTTACTAATCGAATGTAAAACACATAGCAGGGGAAACTCAAATCGAGATTTCCCCTTCTGAATTATTTGGGGTTTAAATGAAACGGTTATTTGTCGTGTTCATTGTTTTGATTTCTTTGAATTCTCTTTTCGCTCAGCAAAAAGAACGCACCGGCTGGGGCTGGGGCGGTGTTCCGGCAATCAATTACAATGCGGATGACGGTTTTGGATATGGTATTCTGCTTGATTTATTTAATTACGGTACCGGCGGTTATTCACCCTACTATTTTAAAATCAATACAATTATTTTCTTTACAACAGGAGGTAAACAGGATCATACACTCTTTTTTGACGCTCCTTACCTTTTAGGGA
>DAOUYY010000257.1 GCA_030665885.1 Fidelibacterota bacterium | reverse complement strand
AACAATCTTCAGTCCCTTTGCTCTGACCCTATTTTCAGCTTTTCTAAAATGATTCTTTATTATACTTACTGACAAAACACCTTTTTCACTGCAAATAATTTGAAAATCCACATCTGCTTTGCTAATTTCTACGAAAACCTTACTTGGAGATATATTTGATTTGATTACAAATCCTGCTTCTGACATACATTCTCTTAAAAGATTCTGGCATCTCGAACAACTTCTCCAATGCTCAAAATAGTTAATTTCTTCAGAAAGTGATAGATGGTGATTTGTGATTTTCCAAGCCAAAGGCTTCGGTAAATGATTTATCATTGTACTTACAATTCCAATTCTAAATTTTTGCAATAGAGAGCTTTTAGTTTTCCGCTAATAATTCCATCAAGTAGCATCCGGTCAGAGTGGGGTTCACCACTTTCTTCCATTTGATAGCGAATACAATATTTACAGTCTCCTTTGCAATATGATTTTATCCATTTCGTATCGAGATTGCCATCTTCATAGAAACTTCTCAACGGACAAACCGGAAACCATTTGCACTCTTTACGAAACATCTTCAATCTTCAGCAAAATATTAAGGTTTTAATGTCAATACCTTTGCTCCTTCTTTCATTAACCTGAACCTGTTTGTAGTTACTATCTTGTACTGTCCAGAATTATATAAAGGAGCCTGGTCATCGTAATTCGGATGTTTAGGGATACCACTCTGACCAGTTGGAATAACGCTGTAAATATTCTCAAGGTCATCAAGCGGCATAACAAACCGTAAAGAAGGTCCATCTTTTGTTTCGAAGGGTTCATTAAGACTGAATGCACCACAATTAATTGTTACACCTGAACCTGGTGACGGAAAAGGCCCAACATTAAAACCAAATAATTTGTCAATAATTCCTACTTTCCCTAGCGGGTGAATGTGAGTAAGTGTATGGATTTTACCCCACTCCCATTCTGAAAAATTTGGTGAATAACTCTTTCTCAGGAACTTAATGGCATTTTCAAAAGATTTCAGGAGAATATCCTTTCGCCTCTCTACCACATTTCTCGTAAGAATATTATCAAACCAGGGTGATTCACCCCGTTTAAGTAATTCCATGCTATTCCGAATCGAGAAACTCGAAAAGTTTAAAAACTGCTCAAAGATATCTTCACCTGCAAGATCCATTTCATCTTTGTAGATTAACTTCATCATTTCAACTATCATAGTATTAAAAATAGTGGCTTCAAAAGAATTTATATTTTCATAAAAATCCCATACTCTAAGAGATTCATAAGCCTTAATTTCCAGCAGGTCAGTTAATTCAGTATCCGGCACCGCTTCAAAGAAATATTGTAAAACCTCTTTTGCATATAATGAATAATCATCAAGCTGAAGTTTTTTCATATCTTCAATAGAAAATTTCTTATTCCTACTTAAAACTTCTACTATTCTGCGAAATCTATATTGAGGTTCATAATGATTGGAAATGTAATATGGATAATTATCTCTAACAAACTTAACATTTGCTGACGCTACAAATCCACTCTGTGGGTTTAATACGAATGGCATTTCATTGTAGGGAACATATCTTCGCCATGTATATTTCGGATCATCTCCCTGGAGAGGAAGAAGCATTTCCCCTCCTTTCCTGATAGGGACATTTCCCATTGAGACAAGAGCTATGTTACCATATACGTCAGCATACGCAACATTTTGACCCGGAACTTTGTAGTATTTTGCTGCTTCTCTGAATTCCTTCCAATTCCTTGCCCGATTAATATCCAGCATACCTTTAAATTCATCCGAAAAATCCTGTCCTGTCCATCTAAACGAAATTGCCTTATCTGAATTATTAAGCAGTTTGTGGATGTTATTAATTATCGGCCCGTTACGAGTAGAATATACCGTAACTGTGGTATCGTGTCTCCCTTTTATCCGGATTGTTTCTTCTCGTGTAATTACTGATTCCCACTTCCCATTATAAAGATATTTATCTCTATCAGGACTAAGAGTTTCTACATAAAAATCAACATCGTCGGTCATCATGTTCGTAAAGCCCCAGGCAATATTTCGATTGTGTCCAATTACTACTCCAGGCAAACCCGGAAATGTAACACCAACAACATCAATGTCAGGACTTACGAGATGAACTTCAAACCATACCGCTGGTTGAGAATAACCAAGATGAGGATCATTACATATAATTGGCGCATCACTCACAGTTTTCGCTCCCGATACTACCCAATTATTACTTCCAACATGTGAGGATTCAATTCCAAGAAATTTACTAACGGCAGCGTTCTTACTCCTGAAATCACTTAAAATATCTGAAAAATCTGTAGAATAATCTGGAATCGATTCGGGCCAATCTTTTAAAAAAGTAGGAAGTACCTCTCTGGTTTTTTCAGCACCATAAATCTCAAGAAGTTTGTAAAAGACAATCTCTGCATTCCAGGATTGAGTAAGATCCCAACCCATAAGTCGAACAAACGAGACGCAATTACAGGGCTCCCATTTAATCGGTTTATACCTGCCTATTCTGAATTCCACGGGAAGATTATGTTCATTGAGATCTATATAATTATTTACTCCTTCAACGTACGCCTTTATTATATCAATTACTTCAG
>DAOUYY010000153.1 GCA_030665885.1 Fidelibacterota bacterium | reverse complement strand
ACTGGATGGTGAAAAATCAGAGAGATCGCACGAATTAAGTAGTAGGTTTTCAGTAGGTAAAGTAACCCCTGAGTGGAAACTGGATTTTGACCTGGAATACGAGATCGAGAAAGATGAATTCGATACAGATGAGGAAATGATTTCTAGCACACAGGAATCAAAATCATTTGACGGATTGATTGTAAAAAGTCTGAATGACCACTGGTCAGTAGGAGGCAGATTTGATTTTAGGTCCTCTACTTACAGGAATTACAAGTTCATGGGAATGCTTGCCCCGGGTATTGAATATGATATTTTTCCTTATTCCGAATCCACACGCAAACAGGTAAGAATCCTTTATAGTGTAGGGTATAGTTACAATAATTATCAGGATTCAACTATATACAATAAGACAGAGGAAAGTCTGTTTGGGCATAGTCTGGATATTGCTATGGAATTTACCCAGAAATGGGGCTCAATCCATGGCGATATTAGCTGGTCTAACTATTTTTATGACTGGTCAAAAAATAATTTGTCTTCATTTATTTCTCTGAATTTCCGGATTGCCAAAGGATTAGAACTCCGTTTTGGAGGTGGAGGTTCTTTGATCCATGATCAGCTGGCATTGGTAAAGGGCGGTGCTTCAATGGAGGAGATCCTTCTGGAGAGACAGGAATTGGAGACCAGCTATTCCTACTTCACACGCTTCAGTATCTCTTATACATTTGGTTCGATATACAATAACGTAGTAAATCCACGTTTCGGCAATGGTAGAAGACGTTATTAACGCATTATTCATATGTTATTTTAAGCACTTAAATAAAGCAGGTTAACCCCGCCCACAGCTACATACTTATCCGGTATCTATTCAATCTGTCTCTTGAATTTTATCTGTAAATACTTTCAAAATATATGTTATATAGCATTTAGGACAAAGTTGGTTTGGCTTAAAAATTGTTTTGTGAATACTTAACTTTAGAGAAATAATTCTTTGGAGTTTTCGTTTATAAACCAGGCAGCTAGAATCTAAACCTAATATTCTTATTTTATGAAAAAAATATTTTTTATTGGCTTCGTGATTTTGTTCCCATTAACATTATTATCACAGGAAGCAGATACTTCTATGGCACAATACCGGAAGGATGCATTGAAAGTATTCCTGGATTGCCCGTTTTGTGATGAAGACTATATCCGTCGTGAGATATCATTTGTTAATTATGTCCGCGATCGGAAAGTTGCTGATGTACATATTATGGTTACCAGTCAGCGTACAGGAAGCGGTGGAAGGGAGTATGTAATGCATTTCTTTGGGCAAAACGGTTACACCAGGTTAAGTGATACCATTGCATATGTAAGTATGACAGATAATACGTGGGACGAAACCCGTTCCGGTCAGGTGGAGACTATGAAAATGGGATTGATGCCTTTTGTTTCCAAAACTCCCCTGTCGAAGTTCATAAAAATAGACTACAAACCACCTGTTAAAGAGGAAGTGGTTGAAGACAAATGGAATCAATGGGTGTTTAAAACACGTTTAAGTGGTAGTCTGAACGGACAGAAATCATTTAACTATGACCGGATATCAGGTTCCTTTTCTGCAAGCAGGGTTACACCTGAGTGGAAAATTGATTCCGATCTGTATTACCGGATTAGCAATGATGAGTTTGATACAGGTGACACGATAATTACAAGTTCAAGTAAACATAAATCATTTGACGGTTTGATCGTTAAAAGTCTCGGTGAACACTGGTCTGTTGGCGGGAGGTTTGATATTTCATCTTCTACTTATAGAAATTATAAATTCAGGGGACTGGTTTATCCCGGGATTGAGTTTAATGTATTTCCATATTCAGAGTCAACTCGCAAACAATTGCTAATTTTGTATAGCCTGGGATACTCTTATAATAGTTATCAGGATTCTACCATCTATAATAAAATAGAAGAAAACCTGTTTGGGCATAGTCTGA
Source organism: Fidelibacterota bacterium (assembly GCA_030665885.1). Taxonomy (GTDB): domain Bacteria; phylum Fidelibacterota; class UBA2242; order UBA2242; family UBA2242; genus BS750m-G69. The sequence continues at coordinate 4,412 of DAOUYY010000153.1, read as the reverse complement.
GTGTTGCAATGGAATTTACCCAGAAATGGGGCTCGATCTACACCTCTATTGACTGGAGTAACTATTTTCATGATTGGTCAAAGAATAATCTGTCGTCATTTGTTTCCCTGAATATACGGGTTGCTAAAGGATTACAGATTGGTATAGGGGGCGGAGCATCCATTATTCACGACCAGCTCTCTTTAGTAAAAGGCGGGGCTTCACCCGAAGAGATACTTCTGAGAAGGAAAGAACTTGAAACCAGCTATTCTTATTTTACACACTTCAGTATATCATATACCTTTGGTTCTATCTACAATAACGTGGTTAATCCAAGGTTTGGCGGAGGTGGGGGTATGATGTTTTATTATTGATAAAATATTTAATTATCAGGATGATATAAACTTCTTACTGGATTACTCGCTTTGCTTCCCGAAAATCGGGACAGGCTGTGATCCCTGGTGTGGCACCCTGCAAAGTACAAAACCTGGCTATCACCAGGTTTTGTTTATACTTTGCGGAGAGAGAGGGGTTCGAACCCTCGGTCCCGACAAAGCAGGACAACGGTTTTCGAGACCGCCCCGTTCGACCACTCCGGCATCTCTCCAAATTCAATGCAAAGATTCAATGAATTTTTTAAATTTCAAAGAATGATAAAATATTATATTTATCAAAAAAAAATCATAGGTGAACAAGATTGAATTATGCTGCTAAAATCGCCATCGGCATCCCCTTATCACCTCATTACTGCACCTTTCTCCCTGGTATTAGATTTCTGATTTTTTTCTGTCCTTATAAATCAGGTAAAAAGTAATTATAAATGCAACAAAAATAGAAGTCATAATGGGCACGTTAAGCGTAATCCATGGTTCTGTAAATATTTTCCATTTAGCAAGTATCTCTACAGCATTCCAGAAAATGATAGCAGTTGGGATAGCGTACCTGATTGCTCTTCCCATTTCTTTGATATCCAGCAGCTTATATATTAAATAAATTCCGCATCCTAAAGAAAGGACAAAAATTAGATAAGTAACAGGATGGTAAACTCCAAAAATATTTTCATCGTATGCAAGAAGTAATAAAACATAAAAAGTCCACATAACAAGAACTATTTGAAAAGCTGTCCTGGGACCGTAATTGCGGATTCTTCCCTCAGATATTGGACCTTTCATCAGAGGTAGTTTTCTTCTCAAATAAAGTATAAAATTACATCTGACATCCTCATGATAAAGGAGATAAATAAAAATTACTAAAACAAAGGGCCAGGTGAATTCCATTAGGCGGTACTCAGGTGCTGTTCCGTTAAGAGGAGGTATTTCCAAAATCCTGGAGCCAAAGATCAATCCGTATTCCACTGCACCTATCCAGATAAGTATCCCTCCTAATGCTCCGTTCATGCTTTGCCATGTGCCGGTTTTATTATACCGGGTAATAAAAATAAGAATGACCCCAAAGACTGTAAGGGTAATGGCAGACCAAATTATAAAATTCTGGTCAAAGCCATATTTTTTATCTATCAGATTGATAACCATCATTAAAGAATGACCAATCCCCATAAGCAAAAAGAAAAATATAGTGGCTTTTATTCCTTTCATTATGTTATTGTATTAAAAATATCGGATTTAAGTTCTTTAACATATTCCCTGAAAAATTCAGTATTGTTTGTATATAACATGTGACAAAGAATAGAACATAGATTCGCAAAGTAATTAAAAATGTAAGAATTGTTCACATGATTATTATTTTAATATATTTAACAAACAAAATATCTTATGAAACTTATAACATTTATTGCAATACTGCTGTTTATGGTCACCGGTCCGGTACATTCTCAATGGAAGAAAATCTATTTGCGTTCTGCAATGGGTTTACATTCAGTTAGTTCAGAGCTGGATGAGGTGAATCCATTTGAAGAATATGCGCAACTTTATAGCGTCAGGTATCTTACACGGATTGATGAGCAAATTCTGAAAACGATATACGGTATGTATGGTTTTACTGAAAAGGATGGGAAAACATATCTCGACACTGCAGATGGGTTAGTCGATCTGGAAGAAATTCTGATAAAATTCATGGAGCTTCAGAAAAAATAAAATAACGTTGTAAGCAAGGCGAAGAAAAGAAGATAAAGTTGAAACAAAAGTTAAAACAGTTAAGGACTTTGGAGTAGTACCGTTTGAAAAATATGACATTTACAATACCAGACAGCTCGTTTTTATTCAGAATTGAAAAAAAGCAGTTAATTTTCTAAACCCTGAAAATAAAACGTAACTTTGTCAAAATATTAATAAAGTAAAATTAATTTATGGCTAGATCGCAAGAAACATTTAACAAAAAGGAAGTAAGAAATAAGAAAGAAAAAAAGAAAAAAGAAAAAGAAAAAAAGAAGTTAGCCAGGAAAGAAAGCGAGAAAAAGAGTGGTCTGGACGACATGATTGCCTATGTCGATGAAAATGGAAATATAACCTCTACACCTCCTGATCCCACCAAAAAGAAAGATATCAAATTAGAAGATATTGAGGTTGGAGTACCTGCCAGTTCTGATGAAGAATCTGATCCTATAAGAGAGGGAACAGTTACCTTTTTTAACGATTCCAAAGGTTTTGGTTTTATAAAAGATAAGGAAACAAAGGAAAGTGTATTTGTACATGTAAATAATATACTTGAAGAAATAACGGAGGGTAATGCTGTTACCTTTGAAGTTGAGATGGGGCATAAAGGACCTATTGCAGTGCGTGTAAAACTTTCCAAATAACGTAAACTTTTCACCTACCTGTTTTAACATACCGGCATGTTCTCTTACTGCGTTAATAAATGCCGGTTTTGACTTTTATGCCTTGAATATCTATTACGTGATTAATTTTCCGTATATTTGCAGCTTTATTTTTAAAATTATAAAATGCTGATATTTAACACAATGGGATTATCGCCCAATTTAATGAAGGGGATTGAAGAGCTGGGATTTAAAATACCAACACCAATTCAGGAAGAGATAATACCAATTTTTTTTGAAAAAGAAAATGATATAGTAGGACTTGCTCAAACCGGAACAGGTAAAACAGCCGCTTTTGGCTTGCCTATAATTGAGCAAATAGATATCCGGAACAAATCAGTTCAGGCTTTAATATTAGCACCAACACGGGAACTATGTATCCAGATCTCCAAGGATCTGAAAAATTATTCGAAATACATAAAAGGTTTGCATGTAGTGCCGGTATATGGTGGAGCAAGTATCGACACTCAAATCAGGGCACTTAAAAAAGGAGCACACATTATTGTTGCTACCCCGGGAAGAATGCTTGATTTAATCAATCGTAAAGTCGCAAAGATTGCTAATGTCAGAACAGTTGTTTTGGATGAGGCTGACGAAATGCTTAACATGGGATTTCGCGATGATTTAGACAGTATTTTAGAAAAAACACCTGGTATTAAGAGAACTTTACTGTTTTCGGCAACTATGCTAAAAGAAGTGGCACGCATTGCCAAAAACTATATGAACAATCCTATAGAAATAACTGTAGGAACGCAAAATGCCGGCGCTGAAAATATACGTCATATTTATTACCAGGTACATGCACGTAACCGGTATTTAGTTCTTAAACGCATAGCAGATATTAATCCGGATATATATGGAATAGTATTTTGCCGGACAAGAATGGAAACCAAAGAAGTTGCCGATAAACTTATAAAGGACGGATATAATGCCGATGCAATTCATGGAGACCTTTCGCAATCGCAACGCGACCAGGTAATGAAGCGTTTCAGGGAAAAATCGTTACAAATGTTAGTAGCTACTGATGTGGCAGCTCGTGGTATTGATGTAAACGATATTTCCCACATAATTAACTATAACTTACCGGAAGACAATGAGGTGTATACTCATAGAAGTGGTCGTACCGGACGTGCAGGCAAATCGGGCATTTCTATTGCTATAGTTAACTACAGGGAAAAAAATAAGATACCGCAAATAGAAAAGAACATTCGCAAGAACTTCGAAAAATTACCGGTACCAAGCGGAGTTGAAATATGTAATAAACAACTTTTTAAGTTAATTGACAGGATGGAGAAAGTAGTAGTGGATGAAGCTCAAATTGCTCCGTTTATGGATATTGTCAATAAAAAACTTGAATGGTTGAGTAAAGAACAAATAATTAAGCACTTTGTATCGCTGGAGTTTAATCGATTCCTTTAATATTATAAAAATGCCCCGGACCTTAATGAGAAAACAGAAAATATACGAGATAAACGAGATAAACGTGATAGAAGAGATGAACGCAGTCACAGTGATAGACGCGGAAGAAGAGGAAAGAACGGTTATGCCAGATTTTTTATTAACATAGGTAAAAAAGATGGTGTTATTCCTGTAAATATTATCGGAATGATTAATGATAATACGAAAGATCGTGATATTAATATAGGAGCTATTGATATAA
>DAOUYY010000134.1 GCA_030665885.1 Fidelibacterota bacterium | reverse complement strand
CAAGTTCACCATCTCTCTCTTCTGGTTTTATATAATTCTTTGGAATAGGAAATTTATATCGCTCAAAGTAATAAATTGGTCCTATTGCAACACCAGGAGAAATTTTAACACCTTTTATAATCTTCATATTTATCCCGGATTAAATTTATTCTTAGCAAGAGCTACCAATTTTTCTATAGCCTCCTTTTCATCATTACCATCAGCTTCTATAGTAATCTCAGCTCCTGGCTCAACTGCTAAAATTAATAATCCAAGAATACTCTTCGCATTTACTCTGACTTCATTATAAATAACAAATATATCCGACTTAAATTTAGTAGCTTGAGTTACAAAGACAGTTGCTGGTCTAGTATGAAGCCCGTATTTGTTAATAATTTTAACAGTCTGCTGAACCATATCAGGATTTACGATAAGATATTATTTCTACAAGAGATTCAAGATCATTTTGTGCCTTTTGAGGTAGAACTTTCAAGCATGATTTTGCCTGATCTAAAAGTGTATTTATAAGATTTCTGGATTTTTCGATACACCCCCTTTTTTTAAACTCCTTTAGAATTGTTTCTCTATTATTGGCATTCTTTCGAAGAAAAGATATGAAGTTTCCCTTTTCTTCATCTGTCATACCAGAAATAGCTTCGATCATTGGGTAGGTCTTTTTCCCAGCAAAAATATCACTTCCCAGACTTTTACCCATTTTCTGTTCATCAGAAGTAATTTCAAGCAAATCATCCTGAATCTGAAATGCTTTCCCAAGTTCCTTACCAAAGAGAAACATTTCATCAACGACCTTTTGATCACTATCAGCAACCATAGCACCTAATTGGCAGGATAATCCTAAAAGCCTTCCAGTCTTTTTTCCAACCATTTCTAAATATTCACCACTATCTACATTATCTCTTCCCTCAAATTCCATATCCAGAGATTGGCCTTCACAAATTTCCAACATTGCTTTACTAAATTCAGAACCCATTTGAGGAACATTTGGAGAATCCGTCTGCATTAAAGTTTTAAACGCAATAGACATCAAAGCATCTCCTAAAAGGATTGCGGTATTGACATCCCATTTGACATGCACGGTTGGCATACCTCTTCGGTGAGTGTCATTGTCCATTATATCATCATGTACCAGAGTAAAAGTATGTAAAATTTCAACAGAAAGTGCTGCCGGAATCAATTGCTCATGATCAACCCCCAGTCCCTCTCCAACAAGAAATAATAATATCGGTCGTATTCTTTTTCCACGAGCACTTAGTGTGTATTTCATTGGATTATATAGGCTTCTAGGAACTTCCGGAAAGGGTAAATTTCCAAGACAATCATTAATTTCCTCTCTCCATACCTTCAATTTTTCTTCAATCTGAGATTTCATATCATATTACCTAAAAGTATTTACTACTAAACCTTGAAAGACAGGTTTTAGATTAACCTGTATTCTCAACAAAACTCCATATATCTTTCCTTTTTTCGTAGATAATTCTTCCTATTTATATCAAGATTTCTCCAAACTCCTTCAATTTGTTCAAGACAAGATCACGAATTTCATCCAATCTCTCTTCAGTTTTTGCTTCGAACCTCGTTACAATCACCGGCTGAGTATTTGAAGCACGCACTAATCCCCAGCCATCTCCAAATTTAATCCGAACGCCGTCAACGTCAATACATTCATAATTAGATTTGAAAAAGTCTGTCGCCTTTTTGGCAATCTCGAATTTAACTGCGTCATTTTCACACCCCAACCGCATTTCAGGAGTAGAATAGTAATGAGGTAAATGGCTGATTTTTTCAGAAAGGGATTCAGAAGATCGTGAAACCATTTGCGCAAGACGTGCTGCGGCGTAAATTGCATCATCATAGCCGAAATAATCATCTGCAAAGAACAGGTGCCCACTCATTTCTCCGGCAAACGGAACTTTCATCTCTTTCATTTTCTGTTTAATGAGCGAATGTCCCGTCTTCCACATTAAAGGTTTTCCACCTTTTTCTACAATAACCTCTTCCAGCGCCTGAGAACACTTCACATCAAAAATCACCGTTTCTTCTTTCGTAAGAACCTCATCAAGAAACAGTATCATAATATAATCAGCCCAGATAATCTCGCCTTCATTATCTATCACTCCTATCCGGTCTGCGTCGCCATCAAAAGCAACTCCAAAATCGTAGCCGCCCTTTTTCACTTCCTTAATTAATTCCTTAAGATTCTTTTTAACAGTGGGGTCAGGGTGATGATTTGGAAAAGAACCATCTACATCGCAATAAAGTTCAGTAACTTTACAGCCCAATTTTGAAAATATCTCGGGAGCGGCTAAACATGCTGTTGCATTACCACAATCCATCGCTATTTTTACCGGGCGTTCTATCTTTATCTTAGAAACTATCATGTTTTTATAATCATCAAGTATCTCTTTTCGATCCAGTTTACCATTACCCGTAGCAAAATTCTCTTGTTCTATTAGGCTCTTGATATATTGTATCTCTTTACCATAGACAGCTTTCTTATCATAAGATAACTTAAAACCATTCATATCGGGAGGATTGTGGCTTCCTGTAATTTGCACTGCTCCATCTATGGGCAAAACAAACATACTATAGTAATTTGCAGGCGTCGGAACTATACCCAGGTCTATAACATTAATACCCGTCGAAAGAACTCCCCTGGCAAATACTTCCATCAGATGTGGAGTGGAAAGTCTAACATCACCACTCAGTGAAATTGTTTTTCCACTTTTCTCTTTAACAAACGAGCCAAATCCTCGTCCTAAAAGTCCTACAACATCATCCTGGAAATCATTTTCAACTACTCCACGGATATCATACTCACGAAAAATATAGGGATTCATATTTTGCTCCTCTGAATATAGAAAATGATGCTTAAAATTTTAATAATTCTCGAATACAATATTAGCATAAATCATTTTTATTTATTGTAGTCGCTTAAACTCTTCTAAACTTAAACCTGCCTGTCTAATAATTGACCTCAAAGTACCCTTTGCAAGCTCTTTATGGTTTGGTATGGTTAATCTCCGATTAGGGGGTTTTTCACTTCTAAGTATAACATGGCTTCCTGTTTGATGATCTGTAAAATAGCCTACTTTTTCCAATACTCTGCAAAGTTGTTTTCCGGAAAGAACAGGCAATTTACTCATGCGACTATTTCAACTATTTCTTCTTCGATAGGTGGCGGAATGGGTTCATTATGCCTTTTTAAACTCTCTAAATATCCCTTAATAGCATCTCGAATGTTTTCAATAGCTTCATCTCGAGTTTTACCTTGCGAAATACACCCGGGTAAAGACGGACATTCAATTATGAACATCCCATTTTCATCCCTCTCAATTAAAACTCTATAATTCATCCTTTCTCTCCTCATAATGTTATTTTACCTAAAACCACAGGATGTTTAGCTCCTGTAACATTCGGAACATTTCCTGCCTGTCCCCATATAGTATGCGCAGCAAGAATCGCAAAAGCAAAAGCTTCTTTAGCATCTGTGTTAATTCCATAATCATCAGCGCTGGAAATTTTTGCTCCACAAAATATATCCTTTAAATGCTGCATAATTACCGGATTATTTGCTCCTCCACCACTGACGATAATTTCATCAAGAGGGTACTTTTCAGCAAAAAATTGTTCATAGTTAGAATAGATAGCCTCAGCAGTAAAGCGAGTAAAAGTAGCCACAAGATCACAGAGATTTTCTTTGTTTAGATGATAAGATTTGATCATCTCTTCAACAAAGTGATCACCAAACACCTCACGACCAGTTGACTTTGGCATTGGAGACTTTATATAAGGATGTTTCATAAGATTATTTAAAATATCTTCACGTATTTTACCATTCTTTGCTAATTTTCCATCTCTATCAAATGTCATTTCCCCATCAGTAACAATGAAAGTAGCTGCATCAATTAATGCAACACCCGGGCCGGTATCAAGAGCATAAATATCATCTACAGATTTAGCATTTTTCGGAACAATTGTAAAATTTGCGATTCCGCCAATATTCAGGATAAGAAATGTTCGCCCATAATCTTTAAATAATAAATAATCAATATAAGGAACCAATGGCGCTCCTGAACCGCCAGCCGCCACATCCCGTACACGAAAATCCGATACCACAGGAACATTAAATTGCTCAGCTAAAACGGATGCTTCTCCAATCTGAAGCGTCGAATCTCCATGAATGTGCCAGATTGTCTGTCCGTGTGATCCAATTAAATCTATATCAGACATTGAAAGATTATTTTCAGCAAGAAACATTTTTATCATCTCAGTCCATTTTCGGGTAATTTCAAAGTTAGCATGACAAATCTTCTTTGAAGTTTCGGATAAATTTCCCATTAAAAAATTTTTAAAAACCTTTGAATACGGATAAGATGAAAAATGAATGATTGATGCTTTTACATCGGTTGATATTCTTTTTACTTCGGAAAGACACACGTCGAGCCCATCCATCGATGTACCCGACATCAGTCCTAAAACATTTAGTGTGTTTTTATTGTAAAGTTTTATTAGAGATTCCATTGTATTTTCACCACTGATAGAACAGAAAGTATCTCTGGCTCATTATTCATAAAATTTTTAAACGATTCATTTTAGTCTATCCTCGATAACAAGAACATTAAAATTATTTAAAAGGTCAAAATTCTTACTGCAGGCAGCAAATTGATAGACAGATTCTAACAGTAAAGCCATATATGGGAAAATCCCTGATAAATTTTTCGATAAACTTTAATAGTCAATTCAAGTATTTTTCCAGTTAGATGATCTATTTCCATTTTCCACATAACTATACTTTGCGTTCTCTGCCTCATAGAGATCCCGTTGGGACGAACTCTGCGGTTAATTCACTCATCAAAAGCAAACCTGATAAAACCATCATGATCCTTGATCAATTTTCGAGCCTCTTCCAGAGATACATCTTTCTTAACCATCACAACCGCTTCTTTAACATGCTTATCAGCAGCCATGAGCGCCTGATACCCTTCTTCATAAGAAATGCCTGTCAATTCAGAGATAATACGAGAACCTCTGTCAACCAACTTAGAATTTATTGCCTGATGGTCAATCATGTAGTTCCCATAAACCTTACCTAACTTTATCATTGCAGTAGTTGTGATCATATTTAACACCATCTTGGTAGCAGTACCTGCTTTTAAACGAGTAGAGCCGGTGATAAGTTCAGGTCCGACAAGCACTTCAATAATAACATCTGCTTTAACACCAAGGTCTTCTTTTGGAGTACATGTAAAAAATATTGTCTTGCAACCTATTGATTGAGCATACTTTAAACCTCCGTGAACATAAGGAGTTGTCCCACCCGTCGCAATTCCCATTAATACATCTCTGCTTTTCAATTTCATTCTTTTACAATCAATAACTCCATTCTGCGGATCATCTTCCGCACCTTCTACTGCTCTTCGTAGCGCTCTATAACCACCTGCGATCATACCTTGCACCATATTCGGTGAAATGGAAAATGTTGGAGGGCATTCGCTGGCATCCAGCACACCCAATCTACCGCTTGTACCGGCCCCTATATAGCGAAGATGACCACCATTTTTAAATGCTGTATATACAATATCTGCAGCTGCAGTAATTTGCGGTATCGCTTTTTTAACTACTAAATGAACGGTTCCATCTTCCTCATTCATTAATTCGATAATATTCTTCGTAGATAAAGTATCAATTAAAGTGCTTTTAGGATTGATTTTCTCGGTCAAAATATTACTTCGATTCAACAATTTTTCCATATTTCTATCTCTATAAATTCAAACTCAAATTATTTAAACAACTAATACAACGAACACTATATAAAATAGATAAATCTGGCTATTTATGAAAGGAAGTAATTCAAAGGTAAACTAACCTGGATTATTTACTCTGGTGGCAGGGTTGTTCCATAGGAAGTCCTGCGGACTACTCTGCAACCAAATAATGTCCGTTCCGTAGCCGGAGCCACAGGACAAGATTAAAATTAACTAACATCTATAAGCAGGAAAAAAATAATATGAAATCCACTTATTTTATATACTTATCCAACCATTCAAAAACCGTCTTATGCCAGAACCTGCTATTTTGAGGTTTCTGAACCCAATGCCCTTCATCAGGAAATATAACAAGTTTTGCTGGCACCCCAACCCTTCGTAGAGCAGTAAATGTCATCAGCCCCTCACCAAAATCCAGGCGATAATCCTTCTCACCGTGTATTACCAGCATCGGGGTTTTGAAATTCTGAACAAAATTGTGGGGAGACCACTTTTCATATTGTTCTTTATTCTCCCAATAAGATCCACCGAATTCCCACTCGGGAAACCAGAGTTCTTCGGTTGTCAACAATTTTGCATAAAGGTTAAAAGTACCATCATGGTTAACCAGACACTTGAAAGGATATTTAAATTCGTCCATGTGTCCTTCTATCCAGTTGATCATATATCCACCATAAGATGCACCTGCAGCAGCAATTTTATCTTTATCAATGAACTTATATTTTTCAATAACATATTTTTGACCAGCTACCAGGTCTTCAAAAACCTTTCCTCCCCAGTCTTTTGATATTCCATCTGAACCTAAACATTATAGCCAGCATTTACAAGAGTTCTGAGTTTGCCATTCTCTATATCCAACAGTTTGATTTTATATCTTCCTTTTTCATCAACCTGTAAAAGGATGTTCTTAGCATCAGGCATCCACTTGTACGATGAAATTCTGATGTCTTTTCCCCTGGTTAGATTAAAAAACTTACCTGTTTTGATATTCTTCAAAATCAGGTCTCTCTTATCAGCCTCAAAATTGGCTCTCTTCATGGACAAAAAGGACAGATATTTTCCGTCAGGAGAAAATTCAGGTGAACCATCATTCCCTTCAAAATTGCGCTCTTTACATTTCATTGTTACCAAACTAATTTTACCACCTGCTACGGGCACAGACCAGATATCGTTGTTCGTACTGGTTGCCACAACCTCATCGTGATTGCTTGTAAAAATCAATTTTTTATCATCGGGAGAAAAAGTAAAACCGCTGGCAAGTGCGATGGGAGGTGAATCA
>DAOUYY010000201.1 GCA_030665885.1 Fidelibacterota bacterium | reverse complement strand
CCAGCGGATATTATTCTCGTTGCGGCAGCAAAGACAAGAACGCCTGAAGAGGTAAAAGCTGCTATTGATGCGGGAGTTAAAATTGTAGGTTATAATTATGTACAGGAAGCGGAAAGAATATACCAGGTGATTGGGGATTCTGTTAAATGGCACATGATAGGACATCTCCAGAGAAATAAGGTTAAAAGAGCGATAAAGTTCTTCGATATGATTGAAACGATTGATTCTGTGCGTCTTGCCGAATCGGTTGATAGTCATTGTGCTGCTGCAGGTAAAATAATGCCGGTGCTGATTGAAATCAATAGCGGTAAGGAATCTAATAAAACCGGTGTATTACCTGAAGATGTTGATGAGTTGATACGGGGAATAAGTGAATTGCCTAATTTGCGAGTTGAGGGCTTGATGACCATGGGTCCTCGGTTTGGCAATCCGGAAGATGCCAGACCCTATTTTAAAGCGACGAAGGCTGCCTTCGATCGATTGAGTAAAGCAAGAATACCCAATGTGGAAATGCATTATCTGTCAATGGGGATGAGCAATAGTTATCAAATCGCAATTGAGGAAGATGCAAATATTGTCCGTATAGGGACTAAATTATTTGGTGAGAGATAATTTTTGATGAAATAATATTATAGAGGCTCGATGAAGATGAAATTGGAAGAGTAAAAGGTGGTAAGAATAGATAAAAAAAGCTTGGTAAATCTTAAATATTGGTTTTACAGTTATGGGCAGACATTTAAATATGGTGGGAAAAAATTACTGTGGAACATTGCTTTAAAAGAAAATCATAATACAGGTGTGTAAAGAAACTTTTAGAATTGGTGAACAACATGAATAATATAAGAAAGAGATAGGAAAAGCAGGGTTTTATCTTCAAAACAGATTTCCAGTAGATATTATTCACGAGTTTGAACCTGAAATAAGTAGAATATTGAATAGAAAGATATATGGAATCCCAAAACATTAAAGATAAATTAAATCAAGCAATTGAATTAATAAGGAATTCATCACATACTACAGCATTTACAGGTGCGGGAGTTTCTGTTGAAAGCGGTATACCTCCCTTTCGTGGCGAAAATGGGTTGTGGAGCAAAATTGATCCAGTCTTCTTGGATACTCTATATTTTTATAAATATCCCGAGAAATCCTGGCGACTTATTAAAGAAATTTTTTACGATTCTTTTAGAAAAGCTAAACCCAATGATGCGCATTATGCTCTTGCTGAGTTGGGAAACAAAGGATTTCTAGACGTGGTTATTACTCAAAATATTGATAATTTACATCAGCAAGCAGGTAGTAAAAAAGTTATTGAATTTCATGGTACATCCCAAAGATTGGTGTGTACAAATTGCGGCAGGCAATATGGGATAACTGAAGAATTATTGAGCATTTTACCTCCTAAATGTATAAACTGTTCAAGTATATTGAAACCTGATTTTGTTTTTTTCGGTGAACCGATTCCTGAACCAGCAAGAAGCCACTCCCTTAATGAAGCTAAAATTGCAGATGTTTTTATTTTGATTGGAACTACAGGAGAAGTACAACCTGCTTCTATGATACCAATAATTGCTAAAAATAATGGTACAAGAATAATTGAAATAAATATAGAAGATTCCAAATATACCGACAGTATAACAGATGTATTTCTTAAGGGCAAAGCCACTGAAATGATGCTGAATTTATTGAAAATCTAAAATGTTATATATTGTAATTTATTTGTAGCTAAGGCGTAAAAATTTGGAGGTGTGAAAATGTTGTCTTTAAAAAACCAGTTTATCTTTCCACCCATTAAAACCGGGTATGGCGATGGGAGCGGCATTGTAACCGAAAGGCACCTTGCTTTTTATAAAAGAAGATCACAATACTTGGGCGCGGTTATTCCTGAGCCTTTTTACATGGATAAAGGCCTGAGAGAACTGCCTACTCAGGTGGGGATTGACAGTGACGAAAAAATAGACGGCTTAAAAAAACTGACAAATCTTCTACAAAAAACAGACACCAAAGCAATTGCTCATCTTAATCATCCCGGGAGAATGGCAAACCCTAAGATTCCAGGCAACCATTTTATCTCTTCCACGGATAAGCCATGTGAAAACGGTGGTAAGACACCAGGAAGAATGACGAAAGAAGATATAGCGATGGTTATCAATTTGTTCAAAGAAAGCGCAATAAGAGCACAAAAAGCTAATTTTGACCTGATAGAGCTGCAATTTGGTCATGGATATCTGGTCGCTCAATTTTTATCTCCTTTTGTGAATGACAGAGAAGATGAATATGGTGGAACATTTGAAAATAGAGTTCGGTTCCCTCTTGAGATTTTAGAAGCGGTGAAAGAAGCTGTTAACCTGTCGGTAATTATCAGGATAAGCGGAGATGAAATGATACCGAATGGTATTAAACTGCCGGAGATGCTAAAGTTCGCTATGCTATTAGAACAGGCAGGTGCTTCAGCTATTCATGTCTCTGCCGGTACTGTTTGTTCCACACCGCCATGGTTTTTCCAGCATATGTTTATTCCCAAGGGCAAGACCTGGGAGATGGCAAAGCAGATAAAAAGTCAAATAAATATTCCAGTTATATCTGTTGGGCAAATAAATGAAATAGAAGATATTGAGAAAATAAAGAATGAGAATATATCAGATTATATTGCTATTGGAAGGGCACTTGTAGCAGACCCTGATTTTATAGGGAAATATCTTGGAGAAGTTAAAGGCGAGATAAGACCATGTCTAGCTTGTGCAGAGGGCTGTTTAGGCGGTGTAAAATCAGGAAAAGGGCTTCAGTGTCTGGTCAATCCGACAGTAGGCAAGATGGAAGAGCCCTTTGAATTACCTGAAACATCAAAAAGTTATGCTGTGGTAGGTGGAGGACTGGCTGGTATGGAAGCAGCCCTAACTCTGGGAAAAAGGGGCCATAAAGTTGATTTGTATGAAAAGGAGAAGTTGGGTGGACAATTTAATCTTGCCTATTTAACACCTAAAAAAATGTCTATGGGAAAACTTGTTAAATATTATAATAGAGAATTGGACGGAAGTAAGATAAATATAGTTCACAAAGAGGCAATAGAGTCTGATTTGACTTCTTATGATGGAGTTATATTAGCTACAGGATCAATTCCCAAGGTGCCGCCAATTCCGGGTTTGGATAATTATTACTGGGCTGATATACTGCTTGAAGAGAATTTACCGCAAAACAAAAGAGTTCTTATTATAGGCGGCGGGCTTATCGGAGTTGATATCGCTACTGCGCTTATTTTAAATAAGAACAAAGTAATTCTTGTGAAACGAACGGTTGATTTCGGAGAGGATATGGAAGCCATTGCGAAGGCATTATCATTGAAAATGCTCAAAGAGACTGGAGCTGTATTCAGCGACCACACTTTTATTAAAAAGATCAAGGGTAATACAGCTTATGCAGAGAGAAACGGTAAGGAGATAAAGTTTGAAGACATAGATATTTTTGTTGTTTCAACAGGAATGGAGAGATTTAATCCGCTTAAGGAGCAATTAGAGAATAAGGTACCAGTATACGTAATTGGTGATGCTAAGGAAGTAGGTAAAGCGCAAGATGCTATAGAAGATGGATACAATTTAGCGAGAAGACTTTAAATTCATTGGTATTCGTATCTTATAAAAGTATATAGCAGTAGTTTTGGTTATGAAAGAACTGAGTTTGATAAGGAGTTAAGATGAGACTATTAATGATATATGCAGACAGATTTGCTTATAGAACAAGTGTGAAAGCTGTGGAATCTGTATCTGAGATTTACGAAGAAAAAGTCATTGAAAACGCTATTGTAGGTTTTATACATGCAGAAGAAAAAGATGAAGAGAATATTTCCTATGTCGAAACAAAAATGGTAAAAAATCTCAAATGGGCAGCCCGTAAAAATAATACTAAAAAGATACTGCTGCATTCATTCGCTCATTTATCTGAAACGAAGGCATCACCTGAAATCACAAAACAATTACTTAATAATTCGGAAAAGAGATTACAGAATGCAGATTACGAAGTGTATCAAACACCATTTGGTTATTTTCTTGATCTGGATCTCAAGGCGCCAGGAAGTTCATTTGCCAGATTATTTAAAGAAGTGTAAACAAATATGAATAATAAAAACAAAAAAAGTATATTATCTGCATTTTGTAGAGCACTTAAAGGCTTTCGTGCTTCAATACCTGTTTTGCTGGGAGTTATTTTGCTATTAGGTTTATTTAAAACATTTATCTCAGAAGAGATGATCACATCAGTATTTACAGGAAATTTGATTAAAGACACACTGCTCGGATCACTCATAGGAAGTATTTCGGCAGGAAGTCCCATCAATAGCTACGTTATTGGTGGCGAGCTATTAAGAAATCATGTGAGCCTTTTTGCTGTTACAGCTTTTATTGCAGCGTGGGTCACAGTCGGCGTCATGCAACTCCCGGCAGAAGCATTGATTTTAGGTAAGCGATTTGCGATTACGAGAAATATTTTAAGCTTTATTCTTGCTACTTTTGTATCAGTTGCTACGGTCATAACATTAATGTTACTACAATGAAACAAGAAAATATTTTAATAGAAAATAAAAACAACCAGAGTAAAAAGGGAAAACAGTATAATATCTATTTTCT
>DAOUYY010000155.1 GCA_030665885.1 Fidelibacterota bacterium | reverse complement strand
CAAAGGAACTTATAACACGTAAGGAAATAGAAAGTTATAATTCCGTAATATCTTGTGATGACATAATTGTCTTGCGGACAGACTGGTATAAAAAATTTCCTTCACATGAGTATGGTTATGACAATCCGAATGTCTCGACTGAAGCGGTAAAGTACCTTGTTCAAAAGAAAATCAAGATGCTAGCAGTTGAGTCACCAACGTTGAACTGGGAAGATAACCCTGATGCGCACAAAATACTCCTTAGTGCCGGGATTCTATTAGTAGAGGGACTTGCTTATCTTGATAAGATTAGCACCGAAACATTCACGTTCTATGCTATACCTCTGAAAATAAAAGACATTGACGGTTTCCCAGTAAGAGCCTTCGCAGAGATTGTGTAAGCTCAATATTTGAAAAATAAGATGAAGAAGGTGAGAGATGATGAGAAGATTCAAGGTCGTTGTCAGCGATCGTGATTATCCGGATTTGAGTATTGAGGAGAGTATATTGGAGTCCATTGGCGCAGAGGTTGTTGATGCACAGTGTAAAAGTGGGGGGAAAGCATTGTTAAAGTACATTACAGACGCTGACGCTATTCTTCAGCAATACGCAGAGATCAGGCAGGATGTTATTAAAAAGCTTTGCAGGTGCAAGATCATCGCGAGATATGGGACAGGTGTGGATATTCTTGACGTTGAAACGTGCCGCAAAAGAGGGATAATTGTTACGAATGTCCCATATTATTGTATCGATGAAGTCGCTGATCATGCGATAGCGCTTGCTCTTACACTGGCCAGAAGGATTCCTATGTATGTTGATTCTACAAGATGCGGGAAATGGCATTGGTTAAATTCAGGTGCACCAATTCATAGATTTGAAATGCAGATCTTCGGCATCATAGGTTTTGGAAAAATCGGTCGGAACATAGCAAGAAAGGCAAGGGCGTTAAAATTTACAGTGATGGCATACGATCCCAATGTAGACAACTTCTTTATGAAGGAAGAAGGTGTAAAGAAAGTAGACCTTGGTACAATTTTAGACAATTCTGATATTCTCTGCGTACAAGTGCCACTTTCATCTGACACACGTCACCTAATAGGCGAGTTAGAACTCAAAAAAATGAAGAAGAATGCGATTTTAATTAATACAGCTCGAGGACCAATAGTTGATAACAAAGCTCTTTATAAGGCTCTTTCGGAAGGTAAGATTACTGCAGCTGGTCTCGACGATATTGAAGATGAACCAGCTAAACAAAAACACTGGAATTACCGAGCTAATCCGCTATTAAAACTTAAAAACTGTCTTATCACGCCACACTCCGCGTACTATTCTGAGGAATCAATTACGGAAGCCAGGAGAACAGCAGCGGAAGAGGTAAAAGCAGTATTGCTCGGTAACAAGCCACGATATGCCCTCTGAAGTTAAAGTCCAGCGTCGGCAAGAGAAATAAAAAAAATAGAAGTAAAAAATTCAAAGGAGGTTATTCAAATGATAAATTACAGGTATCCTTTTAATCACGTGGGAGTTTCGGTTACTGATTTGGAAAAAGCAATTGATTTTTATAGAAAAGTCTTTGGGCTAAGACTGATAATGGGTCCAGAGGGAATTAAAGCTGATGACACTGGTATCGGGGAACTTTGTATTGACATTTTTGGGAGCAGAATGAAACATTTTAGAATTGCTCATATGACTACAGCAGATGGTGTCGGCATCGAGTTATTTGAATTCAAAGATCCAGCGGCAGAGCGCCGAGAAAATAACTTTGAATATTGGAAAACAGGAATCTTTCATATGGCGTTCACTTCTTCTAATCTTGAAGAAAGCATGAAGAAGGTTGAGAAGAATGGCGGAAAAGTCAGGAGCAAGATTTGGGAAGTATTCCCAGGTTGCAGACTTCTCTATTGTGAAGACCCATTCGGAAACATCTTTGAATTTTATGACTGCACTTATGCTGAAATGTATGCAAACCGAGAAAAATACAGTTAGGAGGTGGTAAAAAATTTAGTTAGAATCTGGAGATTATGAAAAAAAATGTATTTAAGGAGGGACAAAATGAAAAGAATTTTAAAAATTTTACTGGTAATTGTATTTGTGCTGAGTGTTTTACCGCAAGCCTTTATTGGTGGTCAGGGAGTGGAGGCAAAGGGTGAATTCTCTTATGTGGAAAAAGAGAAATACGCCGAATCTGTTTACATCAAAGCTCAAGCGGGGTTTGAAAACTTGAAATATAAAGAAGGAGACGTTCCAATCATTGCCTATATGCCTCCGGCTACTGAGTTTAATTATTATATGGCTATTGGCGAAGGTGTTAAAAATTTAGCAGAAGAGGTGGGTGCAGAATCATTTATGCTTGCACCCCAGAGTGGTGCAGATATCATGGGACAAATGGGAATGATTCAGGATGTTATTACTCGTGGCGTTGACATCATTATTCTATCTACCCATGATGAATTTGCTGCCGCTCCTCTTGTAAAACAGGCGGTTGATAAAGGAATTGAGGTAATAATTGTAAATTCAGACATTCCTGATTTTCCCACACCCATTCACGGAGTTGTAGGTTACCACCAAAGGAATGGAACGCGAAAGATGGGTGAATATGCCAAAAAATTAATGAATGGGAAAGAGGTAATCGTCGGCTTAATCGAAGGCCAGCCAGGGTATCATTCTACAGAAAGAATTGGGGGATTTGTTGATGTTGTTGAGACTTTAAATAATTTTACCATTGTTTCCAGCCTTGACGGAAAATGGAATGTTGAAGGAGGGAATGTTGCTGGGATGGATATATTACAGGCACATCCTGATATTAACCTCATTTTTGCTGCAAACGACTACATGATAATGGGAACAGAAAAAGCTTCTGCTTCATTGGGACTTAAGGATCTTATCCTCCTTGGTAATGATGGAGATACCGCAGCCCTTGAAGAGATTGAAGCTGGGAAGGTTACGGCAACGGTAAATACTACACCTTATTTAATGGGTCGAATTGCATTGCAAGTGGCTTTAGATGGTCTTTACGGAAATTACAAGGGTGGGTATGTTGAAACGCCTACGGTGATTGTTGATAAATCTAATGTGCTCAAATATCTGCAACATCCCGAAACTTTGTATCCAAAGCCTTCAAAGCAGTATTAACAAATTAATATTTTAGTATTTAATTAATGTAGTATTTAAAACCGCAGCTGACTCTCTTCCACTAATTGGAAGGGAGCCAGCTGTGAATAATTTATATCTTTGGGATTAAAGAAGGGTCATTTGTAACGATGAATGAGATAAAGGAACTGTTATGGGAATTGAAAAATGTCACAAAAGTATTTCCCGGAGTAAAGGCAATTAATAATCTTTCTCTAAAGATTTATAGTAGTGAAGTACATGGTATGATAGGTGAGAATGGAAGTGGTAAGTCTACTATAGTTAAATGCCTGTCCGGGGTTTACCAACCGACATCAGGAAAGATATTTTATCGAGGGAATCCAATTGTAATACATAATCCGATGATGGCATGCTCGCTTGGTGTGGCAACGATTTACCAGGAATTATCGCTTGTTCCAAGTTTAACGGTTGCGGAGAACATTTATATTGGTCGATTACCACGAAAAGAAAGATTCCCATTTATAGTTGATTGGCAAGAAATAGTTAAGAAAAGTTTAGTAATTTTGAAAAAATTGGGGATTGATCTCGATCCACTCAATATAGTTGCAGATTTATCTATTGCACAACAGCAAATGGTAGAAATTGCTAAGGCATTATCGAGGAATGCAAATCTGATTATTATGGATGAGCCGTCAGCAGCCATAGGGATGGAAGAAACGAAGAGATTACATGAAATTGTACTTAATATGGCGATGCAAGGGTATGGTATTATATATATTACTCACCGTTTAGACGAGCTCAGTGTAATGGATTGTGTAACTGTTCTTAAGGATGGTGAGGTAGTAGGTGATAGAGCAAAAGGTAGGATAAACGTTAAAGAAATAGTTAATTTGATGATTGGCCACGATGTCAAGGAGCATTATCCTAAGCAAATTAATCAAACTAATGATACATTGCTGACAGTATCCGACATTTATACCAAAAAAGGTATAAACGGTGTGAGCTTTACAGTACATCAAGGCGAAGTATTTGGTTTAGCAGGTTCAATAGGATCTGGAAGGACAGAAATTGGTCATGCGATTTTTGGCATTGACGACATTACGGATGGGAGTATTAAACTTCAAAACTGTCAGGTGGTAATGACCAAGGATAAATTTACTACACCCCGAGAGGCGATCAAATGCGGAGTTGCATTGCTTACTGAAAATCGAAAATATAACGGTCTATTTATGAATTTTAATGGAGTGAATAATGTATCGATTGCCAAATTAAAGAAAATTGTTCATCGTGGAATTTTAGATCTAAACAAAGAAGAAATTTTTGCTAAGGAATACATTGACAAATTAAAAATCACACCAACGGCAGTTGAACAATCTGTTGAATTTCTATCTGGAGGAAATCAGCAAAAAGTTATAATTGCACGTTGGATGTTTTGTGAGGCTAATATCTTTATCTTGGATGAACCCACACAGGGAATTGATATTGGTGCTAAAGTGGAAGTTTACAGACTGATTAATGATATCACAAGTCACGGGAAGGGTGTAATATTTATAAGCTCTGATTTTGAAGAGCTCTTAGCGATGAGTGATCGTATTGGTATTGTAAATAAAGGAAAAATAATTGCTGTCAAAGAAGTAAAAAATATCAACAAAAAATATTTGATAGAAAAAGCTTTTGTAAATCAAGTTTAGAATTAGGAGCATAAATTGAAAAACAATATGTTAAATATTAAAAAAAGAAAAGCACCATCGTATATCGGACCACTTATAGCTCTTATTATTGTAATTATTATCGTTGGATTAACTACTGATAGATTTTTCACTCCGGGTAATCTGAGAAACTTAATGTTACAGGTAAGTATAGTATCTCTGGTGGCGATTGGCTCTACCTTAGTCATCATCGCGGGAGGAATCGATCTTTCTCCAGGTTCAGCAATTGCTTTACTTACGATGATTCTCGCTTCGATGATCAAGTTTTTAGGAATTTCTGCCCCGTTTGCAATCATTCTAATTGTAATAATGGGGGCTCTTTTGGGGTTTTGGAACGGGGTGCTGACAGCACATCTGCGAATACCATCATTTGTCACAACTCTTGCTTCTATGACTATATTCCGTGGTTTTGCTTTTTTATTTAATAACGGATCGCCTATCTTCTCAATATCTGACACTTTAACTGAAATCTTTTATGGAAAAATTCTTGGTATTCCTTATGTATTCTTTTACGTATTTTTCTTCTTCATACTTTTTTCCTTAATAATGAGATATACTGAACTGGGTCGTGAAATATATGCTGTAGGAGGTAATGCAGCGGCGGCGAGGTTTTCTGGGATTAATGTAAAGAAAACAGTTGTGATGTCCTTTATTTTTGCAGGAGTAATGGCCAGCTTTGGGTCCGTGTTAATGGCAGCCAGGCTTAATTCTGGATCTCCAAATTATGGTGTTGGCATGGAGCTTTCTGCAATAGCTGCTGCAGTTGTAGGAGGTGCTAGTCTTGGAGGGGGTAAAGGAGATATTATTGCTACATTTTTTGGAGCATCGATTATTACTATAGTACATAATGGATTAAATCTCCATGCTATGCCAACCTCGGTTCAGAATATTGTGATTGGTATGATTATTATATTTGCAGTGTTTATTGATATGTGGCGGAGAGAATTGGGAGATATATTTTCTAGACTGATATCACGAAGAACCAAAAGCTAATATAGGCTGAACATGGTTTTTTTAGACGATTTGCAATTTATTTAAGGAGTAGATTTGAATGGTAAAATTTAAGGTATACACAAGCGATTTTAATTATTTCGATAACAAGATTAAGAAGAGTCTTCTTGAATCAATAAATACTGAGGTGATTGGTCTACAATGTAAAACAGGATAAGGACTTGTAAAAAAGACGCAGGATGCGAATGTAATTCTTCAACAATATACAAAGATCTCTCATAGCACTATTAAAAAACTTACGAAATGTAAGGCCATTTGTAGATACGGATCCGAAGTTGATATAGTTGATGTTGTTGTTTATGAACATGATATGGTAGTAACTAATGTTCCTGATTACTATATTGATGAAGTAGTTGTTCATACAACGATTTTTTTGGCATTAACATTAATTAGAAGAATCCAAACGTATGGTGCAACTACCAAAGTAAGAAAATGGTGCTGGAAAGAAGTTAA
>DAOUYY010000031.1 GCA_030665885.1 Fidelibacterota bacterium | reverse complement strand
AGCTTTTATAATAGAGAATTTTAATGATCAAAAGCCTGATTTAACAGAGAGGGAAGGAATTGTAAAGACAAAACTATGGTATTTAGGATATACAAATATAACTTATATTAGTAGTGCGAGAGTGGCAGTATCGGATATGTCAAATTCAGAATGTGTCATAGCTACTGGATATCCAGTTCTTGATGATGCTATTATTAACTCTTTAATTACTCAAAATAGCCAGAAAGTAATATTGCTTTACGATGCTGGTAAAGTACTTGGTGGTAATTGGAATTTAAATTCTAATAATCAGTTTCGAAATCTATATGTAGAATCGAAAGAGGCATATTTAAAAGATTATATTCAAGGGGCAGATTTTTTAGTACAGGAATCTAATAATGCCTATTTTATACAAAATAGTTATCCTTCAGGTTGGATTAAGATAGGTAGAAACCAATATGAAAATGGTTATACAGCTTTTTATCTACCCCATCCAGCTGGAGGTAAAGGTTTAATACTAACATATGATCCCTTGTACTACACCGAAGGCTATGGAAATGATCTTTTTAAACGTATTATTGGCTATGTTACAGACACACAGGTGGTTGAACCTATAACAGTCCCTGACGGAAATATAGCTTTTATAATAGAGAATTTTAATGATCAAAAGCCTGATTTAACAGAGAGGGAAGGAATTGTAAAGACAAAACTATGGTATTTAGGATATACAAATATAACTTATATTAGTAGTGCAAGAGTGGCAGTATCGGATATGTCAAATTCAGAATGTGTTATAGCGACTGGATATCCAGTTCTTGATGATGCTATTATTAACTCTTTAATTACTCAAAATAGCCAGAAAGTAATATTGCTTTACGACGCTGGTAAAGTACTTGGTGGTAATTGGGATTTAGGTTCTTATAATCAGTATCAAAGTCTATGTGTAGAATCGAAAGAGGGATATTTAAAAGATTATATTCAAGGGGCAGATTTTTTAGTACAGGAATCTAATAATTCCTATTTTATATACAATAGTTATCCTTCAGGTTGGATTAAGATAGGTAGAAACCAATATGAAAATCGTTATACAGCTTTTTATAGAAATAACGAAAATGAAGGAAAAGGAGCTATACTAACTTATGATCCAAGATATTATACTAACGAAGGTGATACATTACTAAGTAGAATAACCAATTGGTTTGATCTAACTGTTTCAATATACGATGATAAAGATAATTTTGTAATTCCCGATTCTTATTGTTTATCACAGAATTATCCAAACCCATTCAATCCAAACACGACTATATCCTATCAGTTACCTAAACCTTCATTTGTAAAACTGTCTATTTATGATATAAAAGGAAGATTAATTGAAACCCTTGTAAATGAGCATAAAAATGCTGGATATTATTCAGTTGAATGGAATGCGAAAAATGTAGGTTCTGGAATATATCTCTATCGTATTAATGCTGGTAATTTTAGTAGTGTGAAGAAATGCTTGGTTGTCAAATAGTATCGATAAGACCTGTCAGGTTTTGAAAACCTGACAGGTCTAAATAAATTCATTACCACCTCGGATGAAATGTGCGATGCTGTTCTATAAGGTACTCCCTGTCAAGGTGAGTATATATTTGAGTAGTTGATATATCGGAATGTCCTAACATTTCCTGAACATCTCTGAGGTTTGCACCACCCTCTAAGAGATGAGTCGCAAAAGAGTGACGGAAAACATGAGGACTTATCTTTTTCCTAATACCTGCAAGCCGGACGTACTCTTGAATAATTTTCCAGATACCCATTCTTGATAGTGGAGCACCTCTCATATTCAGGAAAAGACAATCTTTAGTTTTTTGCGATCTGGCAAGGAGAGAACGAACAGCAGTAATGTAATTCTTTATATCTTTAGCGGCTCTGTTCCCGAAAGGAACTATTCTCTCCTTTGAACCTTTTCCAAAAACTCTTAAAACTTTCTGATGTAAAAAAATATCCTGCATTTTAATTGCAATTAGTTCTGATACACGAACTCCTGTAGAATACAAAGTCTCAATAATTGCCTTATCTCGAATTCCTTTATTTTTCGCAACATCAATTTTACTAAGAATAAGCTCAATCTCATGTAAATCCAAAACACGTGGCAGCCGTCGGGGTAATCTTGGAGTTTGAAGCAACTCAGTTGGGTCTGCTTCAGTTAAATTTTCAACTAACATAAATTTATGAAAAGAACGAATAGAAGAAAAGTTCCTGGCTAAACTGCTTGCTGATAAACCCAGTTCCGTGAGACAATTAATAAAATCCTGTATGTCAGAGAGAGAAACTAATTTTGGATTTGATATCTGCCTATCTAACAAAAACTGACTATATCGTTCTAAGTCATTTTGATAAGCATCAACGGTATTATCGGCGAGGTTGCGTTCTATCTTTAAATAATTTATAAAATCTTGTACTATCTTCAGCATTCAAGGTATCTACTATCATCTATTTCCAAAAATGGATTGTTCTAATATATCACACAAAATATGCCCAACCGTTATATGAGCCTCCTGAATTCTCTGGACATCTTCAGATGGAACAATAATATCTACATCTGCTTTACCGGCTAAATCCCCTCCATTCCCGCCAGTCATCACAATTGTCCTTAATCCATTTTTATGAGCATAATCAACCGTTTTTAACACATCTTCTGAATTACCACTTGTACTAATCCCGATAAGGAGATCATTTTTTCTACCAAATGCTTCCAGCTGTCTAACAAAAATCTGAGAAAAATCATAATCGTTTGCGATAGCAGTTAATGTAGAAGTATTTGTTGTCAATGCAATTGCCGGTATTGCTGACCTCTCCAATTTCAATTTGGAAACCAATTCAGCGGCAAGATGTTGGGAATCAGCTGCACTACCTCCATTGCCACACAGTAAAATTTTTGCACCGGATTTTATAGTCTCTATCATTAATTCTGCAGCTGATAAAATAGAATCAACACAAGAAACCATCATCTTGCGTTTTACGCTTGCACTATCCTCTAACTGGGCAATTATATTTTTTATAAAGGAATTTCCGGATTCTTTATCAGCCACTAAAAAAATTCCTTGAAATGGATGGCACGAATAAATTCATCGATCAGCTCAAAATTTTCAGGATCATCAAGAACATTTCCCGTAACGACAAAGGTAGTCCCGGCTTCTACTTTTGATCTTGCATCATCCGGAGTTTTTATACCGCCTCCCGTAATAACAGGAATATCTACATAGCTGCTTACGGCTTTTACAATTTTTGTGGGAACTGAATGGTCTGCACCACTTCCTGCTTCAAGGTAAACTGTGTTCATACCCATATATTGAGCTGCAAGGGCATGAGCCATCGCAATCTCGGGTTTATTAATTGGAAGTGGCTTAGTATTACTTATAAATTCTGCAGTAGTCGTTCCACCCGACTCAAATAACATATACCCCGTGGAAATGGGTTCAATACCCATTTTACGAATAAAAGGCGCTGCGATGACATGATCACCAAAAAGATAGTTTGGATTTCTTCCACTGATTAATGAAATATACAAAATCGCATCAGCATTAGCTGACAATTGCTGTAAAGATCCGGGAAAAATGATAATAGGAACCGTGCTGGCTTCTTTTACAAGATTCAAAGAACTCTGAAAATCACCATCAATAATAAGACTTCCACCAACTAAAATTGCATCAACGCCCCTGTTGCATATCTCCTTTATAAATTCCTTTAATTCATCATCCTTTCGGGTATCGGGATCAATGAGAACAAAATATCCGCTGCCTTTTTCTTCCGCAATTTTTGTTAGTTTTTTGAATACTTTCATTTACATCTAAAATTTAGACAATAATTTTACAAAATCATCCATTTCTTGACAAGTTCTTCTTTCTGTAACCGCAATAAGCAAAGATTTTTCCCATTCTCTCCGATAAACTCCCAGATCAATACCTGAAAATATATTTTCTTTAACTCCGGCATCAATAATCTTTTTTGCAGGTACAGGAGTTTTCACAACAAATTCTTTAAAAAAAGGTGTATTATCATATGCTAAATCAAATCCCTGAAGAGCAGTAATCCTTTCACACAAATAATGACTGTTATTCAGGCATAAAGTTGCCACCCGATTCAAGCCGTTTTTACCCATTAAAGAGAGATAAATCGTCGCGGCTAACGCCATTAAACCTTGATTAGTACATATATTCGAAGTAGCACGTTCACGACGAATATGTTGCTCTCGAGTTTGAAGAACCAGCACATATCCCCGTTTACCATCAACGTCAACAGTTTCCCCTACAATACGACCGGGCATTTTACGAATCAGCGATTTCTTTGAAGCAATAACACCAAGATAAGGACCACCAAAAGATTGATGAATTCCCAGAGGTTGCCCTTCAGCTACTGCAATATGCGCTCCTAACTCACCAGGAGATTTTAGTATACTCAATGAAATGGGATCAACAGATACAACTAACAATGATTTATTATCTTCTAATATTTTACTTATCCCATTTAGATTTTCAATATTCCCGAGAAAATTTGGAGATTGTACAAGAAGAGCGGCAATCTTATCATCTAAATTATCTGCAAGGTTAGTAAAATCCGATAAGCCACTGGACTCGGGTAATAATTCAATTTCAATCGCTCTATTACTCAAATAAGTTCGAAGTACATCTATAACAAATGGGTTTATGAGTGGTGAAATTAAAATTTTATTTCTACCAGTAGTATTTACACTCATAATTGCAGCTTCAGCAAGAGCAGTTGCTCCATCATATAGAGAAGCATTAGCAACTTCCATATTAGTAAGTTGACAGATTAATGACTGATATTCGTAAATAGATTGAAGAGTCCCCTGGCTTACTTCAGGCTGATAAGGAGTGTATGCTGTATAGAATTCAGAACGACTTATTAAAAAATCTACCACAGCAGGAATAAAATGGTCATACGCTCCTCCTCCGAGAAAAGAAACAGTATTTCCTGAATGTCTGTTTGTACTTGCAAGATTTTCCATATACTTCGTGATCTCTAACTCTGAAAGTGGAAACGGAAGATTAATTTGACACTTTTTTAAAAAATTCTCAGGAATATTTACAAGGAGGTCTTCAAATCTTCTTACTCCTATAGCTTGCAACAGCTCTTTCTCAACTTCAGCTGTATTTGGAATATAATGCATAAATTAACTTATCAATTCCTTATAATCTTCGGGAGTTAATAAATTATTTATCTCAGATGCATCGGATATTTTAACTTTTGCAATCCAACCAGCACCATAAGGATCCTTGTTAACCAATTCAGAAGCATCTTTTATTGCTTCATTAATTTCTACTACCTCACCAGAAAGAGGAGTATAAACATCAGCTACAGTTTTTACAGCCTCGATAGTACCAATAGCATCACCTTTAGAAACATGAGTTCCAACAGCCGGAAGTTCTATAAAAACAACATCACCTAATTCGCTCTGTGCGTATTCTGTTATACCTATTGTAGCAGTATCTCCTTCAATCAAAGCCCATTCATGGTCTTTAGTATATTTTAAATTATCAGGTATATTCATTTAATAAACCTCCCTAATCTAATTCTTATTAAAATTGGAAAGAATCTAAAAATCCTGTATGAAAATTTCCTGATCTAAATGAACTATCACGCAAAATAGCCTGGTGAAAGGGAATTGATGTAGAGACACCTTCAATAATAGTCTCTTCCAATGCACGCTCCATTCGGGCAAGAGCTTCTTCCCTATCTCTACCATGTGTAATCAATTTTCCCAGGAGTGAATCATAATTTGTAGGAATTTCATAGCCTGCGTAAACATGAGTATCCATTCTCGTACCGGGTCCGCCAGGGGCATGAAATGAAGTTATTTTCCCAGGCGAGGGTCTAAAACTTTTAAAAGGGTCTTCCGCATTTATCCTACATTCAATAGCATGCCCCCTTAGTTTAAATTTCTTTAACCATTCTGGTAGTTTCTTCCCACAGGCTAAATCAACCTGCTCCTTTAAAATATCTATTCCAGTCACCATTTCTGTTACCGGATGTTCTACCTGGATTCTTGTATTCATCTCCATAAAATAAAAATTTTCGTCCTTATCTAAAAGGAATTCTACAGTCCCAGCACTTGAATAATTTGCTACTTTTGCAGCTTGGACAGCAATTTTTCCAATTTTTTCCCGCATATTTTGATCAACTACTGGCGATGGAGATTCTTCAATCAATTTCTGATGACGCCTCTGGATTGAACATTCACGTTCACCTAAATGGACAATATTCCCAAAATTATCACCCAGGATTTGAATTTCAATATGCCTTGCATCCTCAATAAGCTTCTCTATATATAGATCAGGATTACTAAAAGCTGACCTTGCTTCCTCACTAGCCATCAAAAAGGTATTCTCAAGTTCAGAGGGTTCACGAACAATCCTCATTCCACGACCGCCACCACCGGCACTTGCCTTTAAAATGATAGGATATCCGATTTCATCTGCCATTTTTTTTGCAGCTTCGAAATCAGACAATACACTTTCAGTACCCGGAATAACCGGAATACCAGCTTTTATCATCGTTGATCTTGCCTGTGCCTTATCACCCATTTTCCTGATTACTTCGGGTTCAGGACCGATAAAATGGATCTCATTATCTTCACACATTTGTGCAAAATCCGCATTCTCTGCCAAAAACCCATACCCAGGGTGGATGGCATCAGAATTGGTTACCTCTGCAGCTCCGATGATTTGTGATTGTTTTAAATAACTATCCTGACTATTTGCTGGTCCTATGCATACGGCTTCATCAGCAAACCGTACATGTAATGAGAGGGAATCAATGGTAGAATAAATAGCTACAGTAGGAATATTTAACTCCTTACAAGCTCGTATAATCCTAAGTGCTATTTCGCCCCTATTTGCAATAAGGATCTTTTTTATCACAATCTATCTTTTATGTTGGCTCTCTCTTCACTAAGTTGGTTCAACAATGAAGAGTGTTTGATTATATTCAACTGGTTGAGCATTCTCGACAAGTTCTTTAACAATCTTGCCCGAAACCTCAGACTCAATTACATTCATAATTTTCATTGCTTCAATTATACACAGAGGCTGTCCTATTGAGATATGGTCTCCAATTTTAATATACGGTTCGGCGTCAGGTGAAGGTGCCTGGTAATAAGTACCGACAATTGGTGTCTTGATCTCAATTCCCTTTTTCTCCTCACCCGGAGAGACTTCTGATTGAGTTTCGGAAATACTTGCAACTTCAGCAAATTGCTGCTGAGCAGGTTTATTAACATTCCCTGATATACTTTTTTCGGGTAGTGTCTTAGTAATACGAATTTTTCTTCCCCACCGGGAAATTTCTATTTCAGCAATATCATGAGATTCAAGGATTTCTACTAATTCAAGGATTTTCGCCCGTTTCATTAACTCCCCTTTTGTTTACTTGACACGCTCACAATAGGATCCTGTTCGTGTGTCAATACGAATTTTATCCCCCACATTGATAAACAATGGAACCTGGATTGTATACCCGGTTTCAAGTACTGCTGGTTTTGAAGCGCCAGTAACCGTATCCCCTTTTATACCGGGTTCTGTGGTCAACACTTCTAAATTAACAAATATTGGTATTTCAACATCAATTGGTTTTTCATTATGGAAAAGGACTTTAATAACTTCGCTTTCCTTTATGAATTGAGAGGTTTCTTTGAAAATTTCTTCGGAAAGCGGAATTTGATCATAAGTTTCACTATTCATAAAAATGTAGCTGGGCCCATCCTTATAGAGATATTGCATTTCCTTTGCTTCAAGCCGAACAATGTCAATCTTCTCACCAGACCGAAAAGTATTATCAACAACCTGACCTGTGCGTATATTTTTAAATTTCGTACGAATACGTGCACCGCCCCTTGCGGTTTTTACATGTTGAAACTCAATAATTTTTACAAGATCACCATTGTGATTTATAACTAACCCATTTCGAATATCTGATGTTGTTGCCAAGAATTCCCCTTTCGATACACCCTTCAATGAAAGCGAAATTTACGGGCTGGTTGTATAAGTGTCAACCAATTTTTCCCTTTAAAAACACCTGATCTCAACGACAATGGCATAATCAATCTTTTAAATTTCTTTGGGATGTCATAAAGTTATTTTAGATTAAATTAATATGAGAGAATATTTTATAACCCCTTTTAATACAGAACATTTTTTTACAGTTATAGCATTACTGCTGCCAATTTTTCTTTACGCAGAAATCCATTACCATTTACCTTTTTTTGCCGGGCGACTGTATAAAAAACAACCAGAAATCATATTTGATTTACCATACCGAATACAGAGAGACTTTCTACCTGTAATGCTTTTAATAAAAGATAGTGGTCGCTATCCAGTTAATCTTGTCAAAGTAACCCTAATTCTCAAATGCCCGAGGACAAAACGGGTTTTACAAAAATATTCATTTTCAGAAAATCTCACAATATCCAAAAAATGGTTCACAAAAATCTATAACATTAATGTAAATCAGTTTAAAGATCAGTGGCTTGAAATTGAATGTATTGCTTCTGTAAAAATAAGAGAACATTATCATGTAATAAAAAATGATAATTACCCAACTCTCTCAAATGGAAATTTCAAAACCTACATAGATTCAGAACCACTTCCGGCTGTAGACGAATGGATTTGGGGTGATCTGCACTGCCACTCATCATGGACAGAAGATCAAGTTGAATTCGGGATCCCGGCAGAAAAGATAAGTACATTAGCAGTACCAATGGGTATCTCTTTCTGTGCCTTGACAGACCACTCCTATGACCTCGATGACCTCCCCGATTCCTGGATAAAAACCGATCCCGAGTTAACAAAATGGAAGAAATCTCGCAAACAAATAAAATCACTTAACAATAATTTCGATAATTTCTTAATAATCCCAGGGGAAGAAGTTTCTGTTGATAATGGTTTAGGTAAAAATATCCACATGGCTGTTTTAAATAGTTCTAAGTTTTATTTCGGTAGTGGGGATGGATTTGAAAAACTTATCAGTAAAGCTTCAGAGAACCATTATGCAAAAATCCTTGACAATCTCCCTAAAGTCAGTATGGCTTTTGCGGCTCACCCTCAAGCTAAGCCCCCATTTTTACAGAAGTTCTTAATCAAACGAGGTGTGTGGAATCAGTGGGATTCTCACAGAAGACTTTCTGGTTATCAGATTATGAACGGATCTCTCAAAGAAGATTTTATTAATGGAAAGAAAAACTGGATTCAGCAAATATTAAAGGGTAAGAAAAAATTTATTTACGCTGGAAATGATTCACATGGAAATTTTAATCGCTTCAGGCAGGTGAAACTTCCAATGTGGAAGCTGCATGAACGTAATTACCAAATTTTCGGTGAACATTTAACCGCTGTCAAATCAACAACTACTCACGGAGTCGGAAATCTGCTTGATGATCTTAAAAAAGGACAAGTTATTATATCAAACGGACCATTTATTAACTTTACTATTCAAGATGACAGCAAACATAAAGCGCCAATAGGTGAAGAACTTTTATCTATACCTACAAAGTCTAATATTGCAGCAATTTCTACCAAATTTTTCGGTGGCTTAAAAAATATAGAACTTATCCTTGGAGACATTAAACATAGGAAGGAATTCATTTTTAGTAGTATTACTTTAAATCCTGGCTGTTTCCGAAAAATATTCTCACTTAAATTAGACAATCTTCCAGATAAAGGTTATTTCAGAATGGAAGTCCATACACAAAAAGATAAATTTGCTTTATCTAATCCTATATGGTACTCGAAACCTTTGCCATAAATGCACTAAGTCAATTGTCAATTACCTGCCCCGCCTGAATGGCTTCGTCGGGCAGGTACTAGGGAAGTTTACCCTATTCACCCTGTGAGATAAAACTTAATGAAGGATGAGAAACAAATAGGCGATATTATATCTCACAGGGTAAAATGCGAAGCAATATTTAATCCCGATAGTGAAGCGTATCTGGGCGGCTTATGAATTTCTTCAGTTAATAATAAATAAACACTAAAAGAGGATACCACGGAATAGCAGGATATCCTCTTCTTAATTAAATCTGAAAGTCAGTTTAAATAACTTTATAAACTAACAATCCGACCATCAGAATTAGAGAAACAATTATTAACGCAACACCGATATTTCCCTTTTTAATCTCTTCCCACTCATCAATGCTGGTTGAGAGCCAGTCAAAAACCTTAATGGCGAGACCGACACCAAAAGAAAAACCGATAGCAGCAACAATAGCCCAACCAATTCCTCTTAAATACATCATGAAAGTATAACCCCAAGAAAAAGGTTCCATGAATTCCTCCTTAATTATTGTAATCAGATTTATTTAAAATTAACATTTCTTAGAAATTTATGCGATGAAAGCTCATTATTAATGAACTTCATAATGTCTGATTTCGTCGCTGAAGCGAATATCTTTTCCATACCCTTATATTTTATACTCACAACTAAAGTAACTTTTTCAACCTGCAAATTACACTTTAACATCGCTTTTCCGGCAGAATAAAACCCAACAAGTAAAGCTTTGTCATAATTACCTCTTGTACTTGATATAGGTAATATGAACTCCTCTGTTTCTTCAGATATTTTCCTAAGATCCATATCATAATAACTGACATTTATTCCATGATTACTGCAAATTTGCTGAACTGTAGAGAAAAAAGTGTAATTACCAAGAGCAATAGATGAAAAAATTAAACTTAATGTAAACAAAACAACTAAAATTGAAATTCCTTTTGCTTTTCTCAAAATCAGTCCTCCTGTAAATAAATTTTAATCGTCAAATATTCTGTTAGATTATAGACAATTAATAATTCTTTGTCAAATATTTTCTTAACTGCATTCTACTCCAATGTAAAATCACTCATTGTGATTAAAATGTAAAATCGCATTATTTTATCCATCAAATTCAATATAACCATAACAATATTAAGATATTGCTTCTAACTCTCTTAATTTTTTTACTGCCTCTTCCGCTGGTCTATATTCGGGATCTGCTCCTTTCCAGATATTCAATGTTATATTCAAATGGTATTGAGACTTTCCTTTATCCCCTGTGTCAATATACACTTGAGCGATTTCATAATGTGCTTTAGGAGAAAAGGGAAAGATTTTCAATACAGTTTGCAACAATTTCTTTGCCTTTGAGTAATTACCGACTTTTCGATAACATCTCCCGATATCTATAAGAATTTTTACATCTGTTGGTTTATACTCTAATTCACTATAATAGCTAAGAATAGCTTCAATGTAATCACCTTTCCATTCATTGATTCTAGCCTCAGCATGATAGATGATATTTCTTTTTGATTCTTCTCCAAAGATCCTTATTAATTCTTTTACACTCTCTATTGATTTTTTGGTATTTTCAACATCTTCTAACTCAATGTATAAATCTAAGTAGCCCAGAGCAGAAGTTTTTGACCAGGGAGGAGACAGCTTAGATTCGAATATTCGAAGTTTATTAAATGCCTCACTCGTATCACCAATCATAACATATTTGCTCAATGACATTTCAGATATCTGCTCAATCAACAAATTAATAGGATTTAGGAATTTTGTTTGTTCAGTAAACTTTTTATTCATGTTCTCTATTGATTTGCGAATCTGCCCTCTCTTTTTATAAAAACTTTCTAAAGCATCATATACAAAGGATCTCTCCTGATGAGTTTTAGCAATGAGCAAAGCCTCATTATATTGATCAAGAGCCCTATCAAAATTCCCCAATTCGATGTCAACATCACCTAATCTTAAAAAGATAGATACATCAGTAGGCTCAATAACTTGTGCATCTAAATAGTAATCCTTTGCTCTGGAATAATCACCCATTGTAAAATACAGCTCACCCAATGCAGAAAAAGATTTATAATCATTTGGATACAGCTTTTTATGCTGTTTAAAATACTTCAACGCTTCTTTGAATTCACCTTTAATTAAATAAATATTACCTATATACCCGAGATAATAATGCCTTTCAGGATCGATTTTATAAATACAGTGGTATTCGGATATTGCCTTATCAAGTTGATTTTTTTTTCAAATACTCGGCAGCCAAACGAAAATGTCCACGAATGTCTCTTGGATATAACTTTACCCACATTTTCAATATCGCAAAATGTTTTTCGGGTTTTTCAGTAACGAGATAATATTCTTCCTTTACTCCGAACTGTAAACTCTCCGGCAGTTTATAGATATATTGGATAGTGGACTGAATCGCCTTCAAGGATTTCTGCGGCTGATTCGTATTTATATAAGAATAATAAAGTCCCCAATATGACATAGCAAAAGTAGGGTCCTCTTTCACAGCCTTTTCGAAACAGTCAATTGAATTTTCATAATCATTATATAAATACACTAAGTTTGAACCCTTAATGAATTCCTTATAAGCAAGCATAGAGTTCGTAAGAAGCTCACTAACAGGCAAATCCTCAACCTCCTTAATATGCCAAAAGGGTACTTTAAGATCGTGCTTTAGCTCTAAACTTATCTCATCCATCAATGAAAAAATATTTTTACCTTTAAAAACATGCTCTGATATTAGTTTACCTCGTATAGTATCATAGAGGTAAGTATTGATAACAAATGTATCGTTCTCTATCGAAAAAAAGCCTCCTAAAAAATATTCCCTTTGAATATCCTTTGCAATTTTCTTCTCAAGAGACATTGGCATTCCGACATTATTGCCAAATCCAGCCTTCAAAATTCTTTGATAAATCAAGTTATCATAAGCAGAATAAACAGAAAAAAATGGATCCTGATCTAAATCAAGATGACACCCTGTCATAATTGCATATTGAAGCCAATCAAAATCGCTGTCGCCCGATTTATTCTCAAAGAAAAATATTGCTAACCTCTTCCTGAACTTCCCTTTTGGAATTTCACGCTCACTTTTCTGCCCCATTTCATCTTCAACAACTATTGAAGTAGTCGTTGATCCCAATTCCTTCCCGGAGAATATAATAACTAAAAGTGCAACAGAAAAAATAAGGTTAACTGGGATTCCTACCTTTTCAGTTTTTGTCCATTTATCCCGTCCAGGTCTGCCATGAAAATATGCCAACATTCCAACGGTGGGAATTAATGATATAAGAGTAATAAAGCTAAAATCTATCAATAAAGGGGATATCATATAACGGTCAATAATCCAGCCCAGGAACTCAAGAATAGTCCAACAGACACCAAGATAAATTAAAATTATCTGAGGAAAACGCCTCTCAAAAAGATCTTTAATAAATGTGACTTTTTTATCTTTATCTAAATCCGATGACATTATAAAATCCTGTACTCTATCTGTGACACTACATTTAAAATTAGGTTGTCTGGTAAATAATATATTCCATAGAATACGTCCATACCCGGTTCAAATATCTTTTACAATATAAAATTCCACACTTCTTAATTTACAAACATCAGCAATTATCGCAAGACTCCCAAACCTTTACACCTTTCTTCCAAACTTGTTGAACCGATTGAAAGGCTAAGAAATATGGAATTCCTTGATAGCGATTAAACTTCCAGATAATAAAATCAGCCTGTTTTCCTGACTCAAGACTTCCGACTATTTCCTCTATCCGCAGAGATTTTGCAGCATTAATCGTTGATGCCTGGAGCGCTTCCAGGGGGGTCAATTTCAGTTTCAAACAGGCAAGCGTTATCACAAATGGCATAGACTGTGTCATTGAGCTACCGGGATTAAAATCCGTTGCAACTGCGACCTGCAAACCAACATCCCACATTTTTCTACCCGGTGCATACTTATCAGAGCCGAGGAAAAAAGTCGTAGCCGGTAATAGAACAGGCACAACATTCTCCTCTTTTAAAGCTAAAATACCATCATCGTTTATTGCTACAAGATGATCAGCTGAAAGGGCACCGAGCTTGGCTGCGAGTTGAGCACCTCCGATTGGCTTGAATTCCTCTGCATGTAAGCGAAGACCTAATCCCAAGAATTTTGCAACCTCCAGAATCCTCCTTGATTCATCAACAGAGAAAACACCTTCTTCGCAAAATACATCACAGTAATCCGCCAGTCCCTCCCTGACAACTTGTGGAATCATCTCATTTATCAAAATATCAATATATTTTTCATGATTATCACGGTATTCATCAGGATATTCGTGAGCTCCGAGAAAAGTAGTTTTAATGTCAAGAGGATGATCCTGAGCAATTTCTTTTAACAGTCTTAGTGAATTCAGCTCACTTTCTTTAGAGAGCCCATAGCCACTTTTTGCTTCGATTGTCGTTGTGCCGTAATGCAAAAATCTATCCAAACGTTTTTTCACTTTCATTTTCAATTCTACAGGGTTTGCAGATCTCAAACTCCGGACACTTGATCGTATCCCTCCTCCAGCTTCTGCTATTTCCATATAACTTTTGCCCATCACACGCATCTCATATTCCAACTCACGCGTCTCATTAAAAACCGGATGCGTATGTGGGTCCACAAATCCAGGAGTTACCAATTTGCCACCAGCATCTACTTTTTCAAATTCTGGAGAACCTAAATCTTTTCCTATTTCTTTGACTGCTCCATCTTCCACTATCATTTCCACGTCGTGATGAACAACCATCTCATTTCTATTTTTATTAAAAGTAACAAGTTCTCCAATATTTGTAACTATAAAACTTTCGATAATATCTTTATACCCTCATTTTTTAATACTGAAAGATAATTAATGCACAAACGGTTTACAAGCATTTCAGGATTAGCATTTTAAGTCTGAATAATTCACCTCCGAATCATCATGGTAAGAATTGGATTTGTTCCGAGTAACCTTGCAAATGTTTATGCCATAGGAGGCATCCCCCTGGGAAAACCTTCGAAAGGATTAGAAATCCTGCTTGAAATTTGCCTTTTTATTTGTTATCATTAATGTAGTAAATAATAGAGGTGAAAAATGCAAACAGTTAAAGATCTATCCATAAAGACAATTAAAAAACTACCCAATTCCTGTTCTCTTGACGATATAATGGAAACACTCTGGATCCAGAAAAAAATTTTAATAGGGCAAGAGCAAATACGTTCAGGACAAGGTATATCTCACGATGAAGCTAAAAAGCGTCTGAAAAGATGGTTAAAATAATATGGTCTCCTCAAAGTCTTGATGATCTTGAAAGTATTGCAGAATATATCGCAAAAGATTCTACATTTTACGCAAGCTCTTTCGTCGGGAAAATCGTTGACGTCGTTCAAAAAATCGCATCTTTTCCCAACTTTTTAATGTATTAAAATTTTCTATAACTTTACGAATGGTTTTACGATAAGATTAGGAAAATCATCACATAAGGGTTAGAAATCCTGCTTGAAATTTGCCTTTTTATTAGTTAGTATTGGAAAGTTATGTTTGGAAAGAATAAAATGTTATCAATATTATC
>DAOUYY010000167.1 GCA_030665885.1 Fidelibacterota bacterium | reverse complement strand
AGGTCTTTGGGGAATTGGATCTGGTCAAGTTTGCTAAACTAACACCAGCGATAAGTGAGATTCCAATTGTTTGGGAAAAAGTTTATAGCTGTATTGATAAAACGAAACGTGAACCTTTACTAAATAGGAGGTTAATGTGATTGAGGTTCGAAATCTTGTGAAAAATTACGGGAATGTAAAAGCAGTAAGGGATATTTCGTTTACTGTCGAAAATGGTGAAATTCTCGGTTTTCTCGGTCCAAATGGTGCTGGGAAAACTACAACTTTAAGGGTCATAACATCCTATCTTTCTCCCACGAGCGGGAATGTGTTTGTGGATAATTTAAATGTCTTAGATAACTCGATGGAGATTCGCAGTCTTATCGGTTATTTGCCTGAAATGAATCCGCTTTATCATGAGATGAACGTATATGAATTTATGGAATTTGTTGCCAATATACGTAAATTCGAAAAGAGTAAGTTTAAATCGCGTTTAAGTGAAGTTATTGAATTGTGTGGTTTAAAAGGTGTAATTCATAAAAGTATTAGTGAATTGTCTAAAGGATATTGTCAGCGTGTAGGATTGGCTCAGGCGATTTTTCATGACCCGGAAATTTTGATTCTCGATGAACCCACAGTAGGATTGGACCCGAATCAGATTGCGGAAATCAGAAAGCTGATTAAGAATCTCGGTAAAGAAAAAACGGTTATTATCTCCAGCCACGTTCTTCAGGAAATTCAAGCAACTGCTGACCGTATGATAATTATCAATGAAGGAGAAATTGTTGCAAATGGCACGATTGAAGATTTAATGAGTGGTTTTAAGGGGAAAACTCGCCTAATATTAGAATTAAAGAACGCAACTGAAGAATCCATTTCTAAAATTCAGTCAGTCAATAGCGAAATCTCTTTGGCTGATATTAAAACTCAGGGTGATAGTATCGTAGCTTCCTTAGAATATCCCAATTCATTGGATCCAAGGCAGAATATCTTCGATTATGCGTTAGAGAACAAGTGGACTATTCTGGAAATGAGCCGTCATAAAACAAGTTTGGAGGATGTATTCCGCAATCTAACAATTGAGGGAGGAGCTGATGCATAGTAATGTTTCTGTTCTATATCGAAAGGAAGTGTCATCGTTTTTCAATAGCCCGATCGCATATATTACACTTATAGTGTTTTTAGTAATAAATGCTTGGTTTTTTACAAGTACATTTTTTCTTATCAATGAATCTGACCTGAGAACTCTGTTTTCCGTTATTCCAATTTTTTATCTCTTTTTCATTCCGGCAATCACAATGGGTCTTATTGCACGAGAGCGAAACAGTGATACAATGGAGCTTCTAACAACTATACCGATTTCCGATTCTGAAATTATTATCGGGAAGTTTTTAGCGGCGCTATCTTTGATTGGAACAGCTTTATTGTTTACTCTGGTTCATTTTTTTTCACTTTTAATAGTAGGAAATAATATTGATATAGGTGCGATTATTTCTGGATACTTAGGTTTATTGATTGTTGGAGCCGCTTATGCTGCTGTCGGTATATTTAGTAGTACTATTACGAGCAATCAAATTGTCGCATTTCTTATTAGTTTCCTGGTTATCTTCATATTTTTCATTTTAGATAAGATTCTCATTTTTATACCTGGATTTCTGAGTTCAATTTTTCAATATTTGAGTATTGATTACCACCTGAGCAATATTTCACGTGGTGTGATTGATTCACGGAATATTATATATTTAGGATCAATTATAGCCTTTTTCCTTCTTTTAAGTATTCGTACTCTGGAAATGAGAAGGTGGAGGTAAACAATGTTAAATATATCTACTAAAAAACAATTTATTTTTTATACAGTACTAATTGCTGCAATAATTATCATTTTCAATTTGGTATCCCGATCACTGTTTTTTCGTTTAGACCTTACGGAAAATAAAATGTATTCATTATCGAATTCCAGTAAATCTGTGATAGAGAAATTGGATGATCGTATGGTTACAAAAGTGTTTTTTTCAAAAGATTTACCTGGTAAGTATGCGAATTCGCGCCGCTATTTGCAAGACCTTTTAGAAGAATATCAGGCTTATTCTAAGGGAGACTTCCATTTTGAATTTATAAATCCTGATGATAATCAAGAGGCACAGAATGAGGCACGCGGCTATGGAATCCCTCCGGTACAATTGCAGGTTGTTGAAAATGATAAATTAGAAATTAAAAATGTTTATATGGGTTTGGTTCTTCTCTATAGTGATAAAAAAGAGACTCTTCCAGTTATTCAGACAACGGAAGGTTTGGAATATAACCTTACTGCTGCTATTAAAAAAATTTCCGCAACCGATTTGAAAAAAGTAGGAATCGTATCTCCTGAAACTAAGGAAGTATCCACCAGAAAATTGCAGCAACTCTTAGACAGGACATATAGTATTCAAAAAGTATCGCTTGAAAATGAAATTCCTGTGGATGTGAATACAGTTTTGATGAACGGTGTAGAAGATTCGCTTAGCATGGATGAGCTTTACAATTTGGATCAGTTCCTGATGCGCGGTGGAAAACTTTTTATTGGTCAAGGACGTTTAAAAACGGAACTGCAGCAAGGTTTTGCCGCGGAAATACATACTAACATGTTTGGTTTTTTAGAACACTATGGCTTTCATATAGGTAAGGACCTAATCCTCGATAGAAGGTGTGGTCAGATTCGGGTTCAGCAGCGGCATGGTTTTTTCAGTTTTGCTAATGCGATTGAATATCCACCCTTCCCACTAATCCATAATTTCAGCAAAGATAATATTATTGTTAAAAACTTAGAGGAAGTACAAGTGTTTTTCATTAACGAAATTTCCCCGGTCGATTCAACTGCCAATTTTACCTCCTTAATGAAAACGTCAGATAAAACAGGTTCTATCTCGGGTCCTTATTATAATATTTACCCAATGCGAAATCCACAGATGGGGATGTTTCCGCTGAAACACAAAACAGTTGCTGCAATGGTTGAGGGAAATTTGAAAAGCTATTTTGCCAATAATTCTGAATATAGTCAAAAAGAAAATTTCCTTAGCCAGGGTAATGATGTGCAGATTTTGTTGATCAGCGATAATGAATTTTTCAATGATTATCGCGCTGGTAGTATTCCTGAAAATACAGATTTTATCTTAAATGGTATTGACTACCTTTCCGGAGATAGGGAATTATTGGAAATACGCTCTCGTGGAGTTACTGCTCGTCCATTAGATCAACTGTCTGATGGTACTCGCCGCATCTGGAAATGGCTAAATATCTTTTTGCCTGCGCTATTAGTGGTTTTATTAGGTCTGTATCGCTGGAAACGTAATTCAAATAAACGTAAACTGTTGGAGGAAATCTATGGCTAAAATGAAAAGTTCTTGGGGGAAATATATAATTATTTTAGCGATAGCTATCTTGCTTTTATTTGTTGTAAGGCTCAAAGAAAATAAATATGAACAGAAAGTAACGGATATTTTCAGTGTAGATGTGGAAAATGTTAACGCATTTACAATTTCAAAAGGAGAAGAATCCGTTACTCTGATATTTGCAGACACTACATGGATATTTGCAGAACCCGATACAGGAAAAGTCAAACAGTATAGAATTGACAGTTTCCTTAAAAATGTTGTGGAAGGTAAAAAAACAGGCTTTGCAACGGACAAAACCGAAAAATATAGCCAGTACAATGTATCTGGTGAATTGGGTACAACCGTCGAGATTAAAAAAGGTGAAACTGTTCTTGCATCCATAATAGTAGGAAGTTCCAAAGCAAGTTGGGCGCAGGATTATATTAGATATCCAGATAATCCTAAAGTCTATATCACCCAAAAGAAATTGCTAAATTATTTGAGTGAGAAGGCGTCATACTGGAGATAACAAACACATTTTAAACCCGATGCAAATCGGGACAAACGGGTTTGAATTGTAGCTGCGAACTGTCTAGTTCGCATTTTATATATAGATGCTATTAATTAATTTTGTCTAACAAAACTGTTAATTATACGAAAAGAACCTGTTTTCGCGATAGCCAAACAGGTTTTTTATAACAACAAATGATTAGTTTTATGACCGGGACAAAACCCGCTTAGCCATTTGGGCGCGTCAGGGACGTCTCTTTGAGAAAAACAGGTTTGTAGAAGATTAATCCAATTAGATAACCAGCATTTTTAGCGATTCATCCCAAATGGGTTTATCAAATCAAATTCAAGTTTATTCTCGTTCCCGGGTTGTACTCGGGAACGCAATCACTGGTTAGGTTACGGAGCACAGCCCCGTAACCAGAGATGATTGACCTTGTTTGAGAAGTCGAAACTTATTATAAATGGACTGATTATGGAACTCATAATTAATAAAAATGTTGAATGAGGTAGTGGAAAACTGTATATTGTTAAAAGTTGAGGATTATCGAATAAATGAAGTACCCCCATCTTGAAAAGGCACCAATAACCGAAGCGCTTATAGATATCCAGGTAAAATTACCGGAAAGCTTAGACATCGAGGTATTCCTTGAACCATATAAAATATTTCAACAGGAATTTCCAATTAAAGAAGAAAGACAAGAAATAATTACAGAAATTAAAGTTGTTAAAGGAAAACCTCAACCTGTTGTAAACAAGTCACAACCTATCGGATATTTTTTTAAAACTCAAGATAAGGCAAAGTTAGTTCAATTTAGAAAAAATGGTTATACATTTAATAAGTTACGGCCCTATTCTAGTTGGAGTGATATCATATCTGAAGCCAGGAGATTTTGGGAAATCTACCGAGATAATATCAAACCAGATAGCATTACAAGAATTGCAGTAAGATATATTAACCATCTTAATTTACCATTGCCGATTTCTGATTTCGGTGTATACTTGACTAACTCACCCACAATACGGGAAGGATATCCACCAAAGTTAGACGGTTTCTTATCAAAATTAATAGTATCTGATCCGGCTATCAGTATTACATCACATATTACCCAACAATTGGATAAAACAACATCTAAGTATGCTGTTGTCATCCTGGATATTGATGTTTTTAATAAAGATTCATATTCGAGTACTGATAACAAGATTTGGAAAATATTTGAGAATTTTCATAATATTAAAAATAAGATATTTTTTAATAGCTTAACAGATAACGCGTTGGAGCTTTTTAAATGAATGCAATAGCTGGTTATATAAATTCATGTAA
Organism: Fidelibacterota bacterium; assembly: GCA_030665885.1. Taxonomy (GTDB): domain Bacteria; phylum Fidelibacterota; class UBA2242; order UBA2242; family UBA2242; genus BS750m-G69. The sequence continues at coordinate 641 of DAOUYY010000167.1, read as the reverse complement.
TATCGGTGGTTATGTTGCGCCAAATAATGCAGTCAGTATTGAATCAATTCGAATACGGAAACTATTTAATGATTTTATATTTCACAGATATTTTCAGAATTCAGTTGATAATGTTTACTCGCTTTGTCTTCCGCAGTTCCAAGAATTATTAGAAGAATATTCGGAAGATAACTGGGATGGTTTCGGATCTATTGCAATTAATATTGATTCCTACAAAAATGCACACACTTTTTTATTATCTCTTCCCGCATCAACACCTTTACCTGAGGTAGTTGTGGAGCCTGACGGAGAAGTAGCATTCGAGTGGTATGTTAATCCAAGTAAAGTTTTTTCAGTAAGTGTTGGTCCCAAAGGTGAGTTGCATTATGCAGGAATATTTAATCAAAGTCAAATATCCGGCTTGGAATATTTTGAAGATGATATTCCAGGAATTATAATAGATCAAATCAATAAATTATTTGATTAACATTAGTAAAAAGAGTGTATAAACAGATTGCAAGATTTCTTACTCAGAAGTCTCATTTCTCATCAGAGAAGAAAATAGTTAAACCAACTGCTTTTATGCCAAATAAAAATGGAGAAACATCTGCATTTGGTATAGATGAATTGACAAATGATGAAATAATAGGTCTTGGCAGGGA
>DAOUYY010000230.1 GCA_030665885.1 Fidelibacterota bacterium | reverse complement strand
CAATTTCATCATCTTTCCATATACCAAAATAGACTATATTTTCTTTCATTGTTTTTTCAATATAATTAATATCGTGTATGGGAAATGGATAAGTTTCAAATACATTTTTATAAATATCGACTATTTTGTTTGCATCTGATCTTTCACATATCTTATAATAACATTCAGACGAAATCTCACTATTTATCGGACTTTGAGCTTTTGATAGTGCCATATTGACAATTTTCTCAATCTTAGCATATTTTTCATCCTGATTTGATAATTCATATCGATATTTGCTCATAAAAAAGACATTCTCGCTGCCATTAAAAAAATCCGGGATATGAGCTTCAACAATATACCCATTGTCCATGAAAACATCTTTTGCAAAGGCTGGAACCTTAGCTATTATCTTAGAATAATCCTCAGAATATGCCAATTTTTCCAGATCATATATTAGATTTGGCATGTCATCACTAATTAATGTCATCAGATAAATACGATCATTAAATTTCCCATGTTGAATGATGGACTTACCAATGTTTGTAATTAGATCATTCATCTTCTCTTCTTCCCATACGTTCAGTATTTTCAGGAACAAGACTTTCAGTCTGATCAAAATCTGATAATAACTTTTCAATACCAATAAATTTATACTCATCAGCAGGTTCAAGCTTCAATTGTAATTTACAATTATCACAATCTCTATCACAAAAAATAGGCTTGTATTCATCTGGTTCTTTGTATGCCGTAATAACTCCCTCATAATTCCGTAAAATTACTTTATTGGTCGACCATGAGATCAAATAGTTAGGCATTACCGGGATCTTGCCACCTCCACCCGGTGCATCAATTACATAAGTAGGAACAGCAAATCCACTTGTATGTCCGATTAGGCTTTCAATAATTTCAATACCTTTACCAACTGGTGTACGAAAATGAGAAAGACCTTCGGATAGATCGCATTGATAGAGATAATATGGTCTGACTCTATTCTGAACAAGTTTATGCACCAATTTTTTCATTATCCTTGGACAATCATTTACTCCGGATAACAAGACTGTTTGATTGCCAAGAGGTATTCCTGCATCAGCCAGTTTCCTCAGTGCTTCTGAAGAAGAATTTGTGATTTCTCTTGGATGATTAAAATGTGTGTTAATCCATAATGGATGGTGTTTTTTTAACATTTCTACTAATTCATCAGTTATACGATATGGCAGTACGACAGGCATTCTTGTACCAATTCGTACAATCTCAACGTGGGGAATTGCATTTAATTCTGTGAGAATCCAGTCAAGATATTCATCAGGTAACATTAAAGGATCTCCACCTGACAATAGAACATCCCGCACAGAAGGAGTATTTTGAATATATTCTGTTCCCATTAAGATTTCATTTTTGTCAGGAATGGAGTCTTTATCCCCAACTTTTCTTTTCCTTGTGCAATGCCGGCAATACATAGAACAGACATTACTGATATGGAATAATACTCTATCAGGATACCTATGTGTAATTCCTGGAACAGGGCTATCTTCGTCTTCACTTAAAGGATCGTTTATTTCAGATTTGTTAATAATCAGCTCTGATGGAGATGGAAATGATTGTTTGAAAATAGGATCATTTTCATAATCATCAGGATCAATCAATGATAAGTAATAAGGCGTGATTGATATCGGGAATTTTTTTATAGTTTCATCAAATTGTTTTCTTAAATTTTGATCGAATTCTATGTTAAGTAGGTTCTCAAAAGTTGCAATATCTTTAATGGAATGCTTGATTTGCCACCCCCAACTTTTCCAGTTCGAAATTGAGACATCTGGATTTATGTTTTCTGCGATTAGTTTCTGATTTTTATTGTAAATTTGCATGATTTTATTCTCATTTAGAATGTTAATAACTAGGATATAATAGTTTTATAATTTTTATTAAATAAAAACTATTAAACCCATTTTTCCCAAATAGGGTCTTTTTTTAACGTATTTATAGTTTGCATGCACATATACTTTCCTGTAGTGTGTAAAATTTTAAAAAAAAATAATTGTGTTTTTTAATCAAACTTCGCAATTATATCAGATTAATTTTATTTGATTTATTGTACATTTTGGCACCACAAAAGTAAAGTAACCCCCCTATCTTTTTTATTAATCCTGAACCATCGAGCATCATTAAGATGCCTCGGATTTGAGCGTTAGCGAAATCCGGGGTGCGTCACGAGAACTTTATCCTCAACCCAACCACCACACTCAAAAACCTTAAACCCAATAACCCCCAATCTGCCATTATGCACAAAATTGCCAAAATTGATAAATTTGGAAGAATTTCAATCCCTGCCAAAATGAGGGAAGCCCTCTCCCTGAACGAATCCACAGCAGTATATATAATAGACAGGAACGACGAACTTATCATACGCCCAATGCATACCAAAACTCCCGATGCTTTAAAGAAAATCTCTAAGATGAACCTCCCGGTAGACGATTGGGAGACCATGGAACAGGAGATAGAATCAGGTGCTTTCAATGGATGAATATTTAATTGAATTGAAAATTCCCACCCAAAATTGACCCACCCTATGTACTAAAAAATCTGGAAAGGGAGTAATCCCAAGAAGGTAAACTTTGTGAGATATGCTGATGATTTTATCATAACTGCTGATTCGGAAGAAACCGCAAAAGAAATTATGGAATTATTAAGATCGTTCCTGGAGGAGAGAGGTCTTGAGCTATCAGAAGAAAAAACTCTGATCACTCATATAGATGAAGGTTTTGACTTTTTAGGCTGGAATTTCAGAAAATACAATGGGAAACTACTTGTGAAACCATCCAAAACATCTATTGATAGAGTCACTCGAAAAATCAGTGATATTATCAAAAAGGCAAAGGCATGGAAGCAGGAAGATCTCATTAATGTTCTCAATCCCATTATTACTGGTTGGTCCAACTATCATCAATCAGTAATTTCCAAAGCAATTTTCAGCAAAATGGATTTTCTAGTCTGGAATATGCTATGGAAGTGGGCGAAAAGGAGGCATCCGAAAAAGTCCAGGACCTGGATAGCCAATAAATATTGGCATTTTCGAGGGACAAGGAGATGGGTATTTTCTACAGAAAATAAACAGCTAAAATTCTTTCAAAAAACAAGGATTGTAAGACATGTGGGTCTAACAATTGCGAAGAATCCCTATCTTGACAAGGATTATTTCGATCAGCGAAGACGTAGATTGAATATCCTTAAATTGGCTGACAGGTATGAAACGACAGAAGTAAAGCGTGATTGCTTTGGCGTATGAATAATGTAGTTAAAAAAAAAACTTTGTTGTAAACTGCTGCCCGACACAGAAAGGGTTATAAAATGCTTGAGCCGGATGCGATGAAAGTCGCACGTCCGGTTCTTAGAAGAGGGAGGGCGAGTAATCGCTCTTCCTTATTCGGCGACAAAGCGAAGCGACGTCCGGGGTCAGTGACTCTCCGCAGGTTTAGGTGTAAACATTCATCTTCATAGCTAATAATGTTTCAGATAACGAAAATATTTATTTATGATTAGTTATATAAGTGTATATAACGAAAGAAGAGATAAAGAAATGAGGTGAGAAAATGGCGATAAGCAGCGAGATGAATATACTTCACTATCCACAATTGGATACTGTTCTTATGGTTGAAGAAACTATAAAAGAGCATAGCGGTGAATATAAGAAAAAATCTCTATGGGAGCACTTACCGAAGAAGATGATGTATCAGACCTATAATGTTACAATAAATTATCTTCTG
>DAOUYY010000151.1 GCA_030665885.1 Fidelibacterota bacterium | reverse complement strand
AACTAATGTTGTTAAGATAAATGAAATAATGGAGGGATTTTATGAGAAAGATACTACTTTTTGTCATTTTTGTGTCTGTTTTTACAGGTTTGGTTTCTGCTCAAGAAGAGGAGAAACCTGCAGAGAAGGGAGGATTTGTACCTTGTTTGGCAACCTGTATGATTGGTCCCAGGGTTGGCTTAGAAATGAATGAAGGCAAAGATATTAATCAAAGCGAATGGATTATGCTCGGCGGACAAGTTGTTGGGGGAGGAGTGACTGGATCTATGGTATCCCTAGGATCGTCAATTGTAACAGGTACAAGGGCATATATGGCTTATGATATGGGAAATAAGAATGGATTTGAAGGTGTTTTAGCAAGTTATTGTTTAGGCCCAAGAGTTGGAAATGAGTTAGACTATAGGAAAATAAGGATGAAAGAATGGTTGAGCCTTGTTCCGTGTGTCAATATCTACCCATTGATAGTAATTCCATACGAAGCTTATCAAGGTAAAACTATGACGGATATCGAAATTGCGGAGGGGTTGAGGAAGTAGCGAACAAACCAGATTTTTAGAAATTTTGGCTGGGATCCGGATAAAGTAAATATTTTGGGTTCCAGTTTTATTTTCTACTTTTCTCAATAATACACTGTTGTAAATTTCAATTGCGGAAATGAAGATTAGAATTCATCATATTTTTTTAATTAGCATCTTTTTATTTTCAATTCTGATAGCTGAGACTCCCGATAAGTGGGAAGGATACTGGGAGAAACCGCTAATTCAGGTGGAGAAAAAGACTGTTACTAAACAACCAGGGTTGGTTAAATCTTCTGCACTTGTTTGTATACGGATTTATCAGAAGGGCATATCGAGTCAGGATTTGCCTTCCTGTGTATTTCATCCATCGTGTTCACGTTTTGCTTTTGGTTGCATTGAACAGTATGGAGTGATAAAAGGAGTTCTTTTTGCCGGCGATAGGCTATTGAGGTGCAATCCCTTTGCTTATCGCTATTATGGTTTTGATGGGGAAAAATTTATAGACCCTGTAGGTAGATATAATTTAAAATAGAGTGTTTATACTTTTTTAAATATATTAATCTTTAGAGCATGAAAAAATTTCTAATTTTTGTTTATATAATTATTCCGGTATACATTTTTGCCCAGTCTTCTGATAGTCTATTTACCCCTAAAGCTATTAAGGATTTTGGGGATTATCTATTTGAGCAGAAAGATTATTTGCGGGCGGCAATGGAATTGGAGCGGTATCTTTACATGATAAGTGAGGATGATGATTCTACTCTTTTTAAAATTGGATTGTGTCATCAATTAAGAGGCAGATACGATTTTGCTGTAAAGGCATTTCTTCAAATTGTTAATAAAAATTCTTCCAATCTTAACTCTACTTCCAGGCGCGCTGTTTTTTACAATTTATCAAAACTTGAAAAGTGGGAAGAAATCAAGTCGCTAAGCTATAAAAATGATGAAGAGTTCATTTTCTATTATTTAGCAGATGTAATGTTAGATGCCGTACATAAAGATAGAGAATACTTTCAATCAATACATGAAGATTCGCTTAAAGATCAATTGCTTGAATTGGAGAACTATAGACAAAATCTCAAAAAAATATCACCCCTTTTAGCGAGTACACTATCTGCGTTGATTCCAGGGCTTGGCAAGGTTTATATAAATCGAACTGGAGATGCTCTATTTTCGTTTACAATGATAAATCTAGCTGCTTTTGTTTCATATAAAGCATTTGAATCAGCACTGTACATATCAGGAGTTATAACTTCAGGAATAACGCTTTCCTTTTATTTAGGTACTGTTTACGGAAGCTATATTGGAGCAAAATTGCATAATCAACAGATTTATCATGATTGGAGAGAACTATTAGAGAAGTTAAATCCTGTAAATAAAGAACCTTATTGGCGGCTATGGGTATCAGAGTAATATTTTGTTTATTGTTGGTTTTTTCTTCATTCTCATTTGCTGATGATCTTGGAGATTATTTTTATTCGAAACAGCATTACTTTGAATCTGTAACCGAATATAAGCGCTTACTTTTTTTCAAAAAATATTCTAATAAAGATAAAATTTTATACAAAATGGCTAAAGCTTATTATTCAAACGGGCAGAAGGAATCTGCGGCTAACACTCTGGTGAAATTGATTTCAGATAATGAAACTTCGGATTTTGATAGAGATGGCTTAATTCTTCTCGCAAAGATATATTGGGAATTATATGACTACCAATCCATGCGTAATGTTTTGGATTATCTTGATAATATTTTAGAAAATGGTAAGAAAGAGCAGATTCAATACATCAAAGCTTGGACTTACATATATCAGGCAAATTGGGACAAGAGTATTGAGGAATTACGATCACTTGGTTGTGCTGAATGTGATGCTTTAATTCAGGATGTCGAGAATGTATCCTCTGTACCAAAAAAATCTAAGAAAGCTGCGATAATTTTGTCTAATATTATCCCGGGCTCCGGACAGTTTTATGCCGGAGATTATGAGAATGCTTTATATTCTTTTGCATTGGTTGGTTCAATTACCGCTTCGATCATTGCAAATGTTTATCAGAAAGCCTACTTTGTTGCGCTAGTTAAGTATTTGTTCCTTTATTCTCGTTATTCTAGAGGCGGGTTGAAAAATTTAGCTAAAAGAATAGACCGAGAAAATGTAGATGCTATTGGTGAATATTTGAAAAAAGTATCTGAAAGATACGCCAAGCCTATCGAATTGTTGGAGAAGATGAAGAGTAATATTTGAATTTCTGTGTTCTCAATTCTTCAATTGTGAAAGAACGAGATTTAAAAGTTCTTCCAGTTTCACTGGTTTAAATATCCATTTACAATCTACTTTTTTTAATTTACTGATAATTTCTTTATCATGCTCGTATCCTGTCATAAATATAAAAGGAATATCTGGATCGAATAATTTAACCTCTTCATAAAGGTCAAAACCACTTTTAACTGGCATAACTATGTCTGATAAAATGATGTCTGGAACTTCGCGCCTGATTATTTTTAAAGCAGCATCGACAGAAAGAGCTGTATGAACCTCAAAATCATGTTGTTTGAAGAAATCACTATATAAGTCACATATTAAATTATCATCGTCTACTATTACAATTTTTTGTTTCATATTTTTAATTCCTTTTTATAACATTCTAAACAAATTTGCACCCTCATATATAAATTTACAACTAAAAAATAAAAGAAGAATACCACAAAGTCCAAAAGCAATTTTCTGGAATATTTTTCCAAAGAACTTTCCACCATTGAAAGATAATGCTGAAAGAAAATATAGCCATATAAAATCGCATAGCCAGTGCAGTATAGTAAAAATTAGGAATCCTAATATTCCAAATTCGATAGATTGTGAGATAAGTGCCGAACCGACAGTTGCCCACCAGACAAGGAAATATGGATTCCCAGCACTTAAAAGTATCCCTGATAATATAGAAGACTTTGCATATCTACTTGACGTTATTTCTACATTATTGATATTTTTCAACATTCCTATACCCATTATCAGAAGAAATAAACCACCGAGCAAAAAGGTAAGCATTTTGACATTATCACTTTTTAGTAGACTCCCCAAACCAAAATAGATTAACGCCATCAGTGGAAACTCTACAATTCCGTGACCGATTGCGATTAATGCACCTGAATGCGGAGAGTCAGTTCCTTTTCCAATAGTTACAGCGGTAAGCGGACCGGGTGACATAACGCCCGATAAGGAAATCAAAACTGCTTGAAATAGAAATGCAGAAAACGGCATATATAATTTTTCGTTTAAAATATAGAAAACATAGTAGAAGTTTTTATATCTCTTTTTTCTCCATACCTTTGCCCATCCAGCCTTTTGCCAACAGCAAAACCACTGGACTAATAATGGCAATAAATGAGTAGATTAGCCATAGTGTTTGTGTGTTTTGTATACCTTCACCCGGTTTGGGACAGTATATTGAGAGCAGCCATCCTGAGTACAGTCCGGTGATGACTTTTGTGAGAAACCACGGGAATTGTGCAATGCCCATATAAGCTCCAGTTTGACCCTCAGGTGCGATTTCTGCTACCCACTGTAAAAATCTTGGTTGCCACATTGCTTCTCCAATGGACATAAATAAAATATATGTTAACAATAAAACAGGATTTGGGCCTATTGCCAGCAAGAATGTGGGTAAAGCCATAGTAAATGTTCCAAGGATCATCATTTTGTAAATATTGACTTTTTCAGTCAATGCCGCAACCATAGGTGCAAGAACAAATATAAGTAGAGGATTCAAATTGGAGAAAAATTCAAAATTTGAACTAACGACTGTACCATGAAATGCTCTGTCAATATAGTATGGAAGTGTCAGCCAGTTATGAGCAAATAGTGTTTGAACAGGGATTAATACAAAAATGAAAAATGAAAATTTACTGTTTCTAAAAGGATGTCCAGGTCGCCTCTTTATGAAGTCATATATAGCAAAAATAGTGAATAAAATAGCCGGAAACCAGCGAAGCTGTTGCATTACTTTTCCACTTACATTTTTCCCTACTGTAAGGGATAAGATTAGACTCGCAGCTGCTAATATGGCATAGATGATAAGCTGTGTATTATCAATTTTTTCCTTCGGAGCAATATTTTCTTGTGATGTGCTCTCACTGTTTTTACGTTTACTTTCTTTTACTGCCTTAATCGCATTTATTTCTGTTTTTTTAGTAAGGATAAAAACAACCGTTAGCATCGCTAAAAATGTCAATCCAACGTAAGCCCAAAAAACCGCTGTTAGACCGTTCGGTGGGAATTTATCTTCAAAGTGTGGACGAATTCGAGGTGAGATAATGCCTGAAAAGAAAGCGCCGAGATTCATCAGAGCATATATCATAGCATAACCCATCGTAGCTGTTTTCTTATTTGTAAATTTTTTAACTCCGGCATAAGCAGCCGGTTGATACATTCCATATCCGATAACGACCATGAAGAGTCCAAGAATGACAAAGAAAAACATGGGGGAGCCCATTCCACTGCTTAATCCGAAAGAGCCCGAAGCAGCGATAAAAAATCTCCCGAATACCATTAAAGCGAGTGAGAGTATCAACGCAACACGTACTCCAATCCTGTCAGATACTCCTCCGAGGAAGAGCATGGCGAATGTGATGCCACCGGTAAACCCGCTATAAACCCATCCTGCATGTAAATCTTTAAGTTCTACATTTTCTGAAAGGTATTTACCTAAAATAGTCAGAATCCCAAAATAGACCAAGCCCTCCAGGAAATAGGATACATTAATGCCCCATAACGCTCTGGGTGCTTTCACTAAGTTAATAAACGGATCAATAATTTCTCGAAGTGGATTCTTAACTTGAGTGTCTTTTTTCTCTTCCATATCCATACTTTCCTCAGTTTTTCGCTAAAATAGAATTCTAATGAACTGATATTAAAAAACGACGGAATGTACTAATAGTTAGAAAATTTTTAAAAACAAAACTTGTATTAGATCATTTTGAAGTCGGTATGATTGTTTGTAATAAATAAACAGAAACTTCATAGAAGGCAGATATTGCTTGTTTTCCCTCTTCAATCTAACTTACCATACAATTTGAAAGTGGAATAGATTAATTTATGAATATACTTATTACAGCTGCGCTTTCTAAAGAATTAGAACCTGTGCGAAGTTACCTTATTTCTAATTTTCCAATGGAAAAGAGTGTATGGTTTTCATTTTTAAAAACTGGCGTTGGAATGAAAAAAGCCTATAGTCGGCTAAATGAATTTATAAAGACAAATTCGTGTGATATTATAATTAATGTGGGAACTGCCGGAGCTCTTAATTCTGCTCTTAATCTAAAAGAAATATTACTCCCAACCTCATTTCATGCTTTTCAAAAAGAAACGCTAAAAACAATAGAATTAAGTGGTTCAATTTCAGCGTTAATTCCTAAATTGCCCTCATCATGGAAAAGGGGTTCGCTCTATACGTCGAATACTCCGGTTATTTCCTCGTATCAAAAAAATAACATTTCCAAAACGAGCGATGCCGTAGCAGTGGATATGGAAGCCTATGCACTTGCAGAAATATGCTATAAAAATTCCATACCTTTTATTTCGTTAAAAGTAATCACCGATATTGCGGATAACACAGCAATTACGACTTTTATAGGAAACTTGAATCACTCAATTATTGTTCTAAAAAAATCTGTAAAGCAGCTTATAGAATGTGTTTTCAAGTAAAACTTCACCACGGAAAAACACGCCTGCCTGCCGACGCAGTCAGGCAGGGAATATCACAGAAAAGGATAAAAAATGAGCAAGTTGCTATATAAAGATTTAACCTATAAAATTATAGGAGCAGCACAGGAAGTATATAAATACCTTGGACCTGGTTTTTCCCGGCAAGGGATGACTTCGTCACTGGAATCTGTTTACCCCGTGTAATAACAAGAAGATTAAAATGATG
>DAOUYY010000036.1 GCA_030665885.1 Fidelibacterota bacterium | reverse complement strand
GGTTTGATTTTTATTTTAGTAACCCCTCAGTCTCAGGTATTTCCTATCCTTCCGAAGGCTTCCCCGAAGGGGTTCTTTTGAACAAGCCCTTCGGAAGGGTTGCAATATAAATTTATTTGTATACCTATAACTGAGCCATTACTTATTTTACTACTTTTGGTTGTTTTACAAAAAACAACAAAAGTATAATACCCGCTAAAACCAGCGCAACTGAACTAAATTGATAGTTAGTTAATCCCAGAGCTACTTTTGGGTTGACTCGAATAAATTCTAAAAAAAAGCGTTCAACGCCTGCAAAAACTAAATAGATGGCAAATGTTGATCCATTCATTTTCATTCTTGGTCTTATAACTTTTATCAGGATAAAAAAGAAAGTGAAATTTAATATTGTTTCATATAATTGAGTTGGATGGACCGGGTAATTTGCTGGGGGTGCGGCATTTGGAAAAACAACAGCCCACGGTAGACTGCTTGCACATCCATGGCAGCATCCGGCAAAAAAGCAACCTATCCTGCCTATACCCTGTCCAAGTAGAAGAACAGGACCGATAAAATCCGCATAAACACCAAGTGTTAGTTTCGATTTAATAATAAGGAAAACGACCGCAATTGTGCCCCCAATAATTCCGCCATGAAATACAAGACCAGCGCCGGAAAAGATCATTCCTACAGGGTCTTCGACTACAAAGGGGATGTTCTCAAGCAGATAGAAGATTTTTGCTCCTATTATCCCACCAACAGCTGCCCAAAACACAATACTACTGGCAAAATCAGGATTACCTCCAATCCGCTTTATTTCCCATTTCAATACAAAATAACCGGTTAAAAATGCCGTAGCCATCATAAAGCCATAAGTGTAGATAGTGACAGGTCCTAATTTTAAAAGCACTGGATGCATATCGGTCTCAACTCTTAATTATAATATTCATTTCAACAAATATGATTTGGAAACCATCTAATTATCTTTTTTCCATTCATTAATCTGTAGAATATCTTTTACAGGTCTTTTTGGAACATGCAAAAACCCATCTTTATCCTTCCAATATTTTATATCATCAGTAGCTATTTCAACAACAGGGGATTCATCTGGATAACCCAATGCTATAACTGAATCAATCGAATAACTATCAGGAATATTAAAATAATTTTGCAATTTTTCTCTATTTACGGATGCTAACCAACAAGAACCAATTCCAAGACTCCAGGCAGATAGAATAAAATTTTCAATAGCAGCTCCAGCATCATGCTCCGCTCCGGTTTTTCTTATTGACTTATTTACCAAAACAATCAGGTAAGCTGTAGGTCTTCTCCCTTCTTTAGGATTTCCGTCAGGTGTAATATACCCAGCCCATTTTAATAGTGGAAAAATAGCCTTTACCTTTTCAGAATCAGTAATCAAAAGATACTCAATAGGCTGAAGATTTGCTGCCGATGGAGCCAATCCAGCGGATTTGATGCACTTTATTAAATCTTCAAGAGGAATTGAATCCTGTTTGAATTGCCGTATTGTCCTTCTTGAATTTATTAAAACCGATATTTCTTCACTTTTTCTCATAAACTAACTCCTTTTATTAGTTTATTTTCCTCCACAGGCAGACTCCTTCAAAGTGTGTCATTTGCGGTTTCACCCTGTTGGATAAATATTTTTAATATATGATGCAATGAACATAAGAAATATACAACAGGGTGAGTAATTTTTGTTAAATAATAGCATTTCTAACTTCAAAATTCATCATTCGAAGTTTTGCTGTTAGAATTTTTGCTATATTTCTAATCACAATAAAACCGATATGCTCCTTTTCCTCTAAGTAGCGATGAAAATCCAGCTAATCAACGAAAATTAAATCAGAATCCTCATTAGTTACTACTGTCGCTGATCTTGATGTTCCATCTATCACAGAAAACTCACCAAAAATGTCGTTATCTCTAAGTGTTGTAATTTTTTCTTTTTCTCCCGGCTGGGAACTTGAACAAATCAATATTCCAACACGACCTTTAGAAATAATATAGAGCTCACTACTCGGATCACCCTCACGAATTATTACTTCATCTTTTCTAGCATGTTTGCTATGAAAAAATTTTCCCAAATCTTCAATTTCTGAGTCATTCAAACCATGAGCAAGCTCACTCCTCCTTAAAACATCAATAATATTCATGGTCAAATCCCCTCACTTCTTTTTGTTTCGTATTTCTCTGCTAGGTATAGTGTATTAGTAATAAGCATTGAAATCGTCATTGGACCAACTCCTCCAGGAACTGGAGTGATTGCACCCGCGATTTCTTTTACTTCATCAAATTTAACATCTCCAACCAATCTGTAGCCTCTCTTTGATGTCGGATCATCAACTCTATTGACTCCAACATCAATTATAACAACACCCTTCTTTACAAACGATCTATCAACAAACTCGGGTTTACCAATTGCTGCAATCAAAATATCAGCCTGACGAGTAATTTCTTTGAGATTACGGGTTCGGGTATGGCAGATAGTAACAGTAGCATTACCCATTTCTCTCTTCTGTATTAAAAGATTAGCAATAGGTTTTCCTACGATATTACTTCTACCAAGGACAATAATGTGTTGACCTGAAGTATCTATTTTCGAATATTTTAACAACATTATTATACCATGAGGAGTACAGGCTAAAGGACATTCTATCCCTAATAACATTCGACCCATATTTGTAGGGTGTAATCCATCAGCATCTTTATCAGGATCAATCGCTTGCAGGATTTCCATACTATCCAAATGATCTGGTACAGGTAGCTGCACGAGAACTCCATGGAATTTTTCACTTTTATTCAAATCATCTATCAAAGATAAAACTGATCCTTGATCAATATCAGCTGGCAATCTGAAAGTCTCTGAAACAAGGTTCATAGATATAAAAGCTTTAGATTTCATACTGACATACACTTTTGATGCGGGATCATCTCCGATAAGGACCACAGCCAATCCTGGAACTATTCCTTTCTTGGCAAGACACTCTATCCGAGGAAGTAAAGAATCTTTTACTTTCTTAGATATTTCTTTGCCATCAATAATCATAAAAATCACTCATTTTGCATAGCTCACGCTTCTATGTTCTCTAACTACAACAACCTTTACCTGACCGGGATAATTTAATTCAGACTGAATCTTATCTGCAATATCTTCTGCCAGACTATCTGTTCCCAAATCATCTACTATTTCATTTTCTACAATAACTCTTACTTCACGACCCGCTTGAATAGCAAAAGTTTTCGAAACACCATCAAACGAATTAGCAACTTCCTCTAATTTTTCAAGTCTTTGGATATAACTTTCAAGCGTATCACCCCTGGCTCCTCTTCTAGAACCGCTTATCTGGTCGGCTGCCTGTATTAGCACTGATATCGGATGAGTTGCCTCAACCTCTTCGTGGTGAGAAGCTATAGCATTAATAACAATTTTATTTTCTTTATACTTTTTGCCTATTTCTGCACCTATTGAAGCATGTGTACCAGTAACATTTCTATCAATAGCTTTTCCAATGTCATGCAATAATCCGGCTCTCTTTGCAAGTTCACCATTTAATCCCAACTCTGATGCCATTAAACCGGATAACCACGCAACTTCAATTGAATGATTTAAGACATTCTGACCATAAGATGTGCGATATCTTAATTTCCCAATTAATTTCATAAGCTCAGGTTGAAAAGGTGGGAGATTTACTTCATCTATTGCCTCTTCGGCTGCTTGAATAATAGACTCTTCAACTTCCTTCTTTGCCTTTTCTACAATTTCTTCAATCCTGGCTGGGTGAATTCTACCATCAAGAACAAGTTTCTCCAGGGCAACTCTGGCAATCTCTCTACGTACAGGGTCAAACCCGGAAAGAACAACAGCCTCAGGCGTATCATCTACTATAATTTCGACACCGGTTAAAGATTCAAAATGTCGAATATTTCTACCTTCACGACCTATAATTCTGCCCTTCATATTATCATTTGGTAAATTCACAACGGAGACTGTAGTCTCAGCAGTATGGTCTGCTGCTGAACGTTGTATAGCAGATATGATTATTTTCTTAGACTCGCGATTTGCCTCTGCTATTGCAATATCTCTAATCTCCTTAACTTTCTTAGATATGCCCTTTTTAGCCTTTTCCATTAGATTTTCCATAAGGATTTCTTCAGCCTCTTTCCTAGAAAGACCTGCAATGCGTTCTAATCTATCAGTTTGGCGTTCAATAATATTTTGAAGTTCACTCTCTTCGTGAGCAAGCTGTTCTTTTTGCTTTTTTAGATTGTCTTCCTTTATCTCAATATCATCTAATTTTTTTTCTGCGACCTCCATTTTTCTCTCAAGATAGAATTCTCTTTTTACCAACTTTTTCTCAATATCCCGAATTTCTCTTAATTTAACTCTTGATAGATCCTCTGCCCTATGTTTAATTCTGAGCGCTTCATCTTTAGCTTCAAGACAGGCTTCACGTCTGATATCCGATGCCTCTTTCTTTGCATTTGCAACAATTTCAGATACAGAAGAACGAGTATGTTTTAATTTTTGGATGTAAAAATAAAGTCCAAGAAAAGCGCCTATTGCAGCACCACCTACACCTATTATAATATAAATCCAATACATTGTACTACTCCTATTATTTATAGATAAAAAACCTTCTACTTAATAAATGTACTACTTTAAACGGAAAGAAAATTAAGTAGAGTATTTACTAATATTTATGAAAGATGGATTATATTTGCTCGTTTAATTCTTCATCAATAATGTCAATAAGAAATTTTGCTTTCTCATCAACATTTCGTAAAAAGTTATCTTTATCTTTATTACAGCTAAAAAACTCATCAGTAATATTCATGGAAGCTAATATGGCAACACGCAAAGGAGATTGAACAGTTGTTAAGGAATTCTCAACTTCTTCCATCTTATCATTTACATGTTTAGCAACACTGGTAATATATGAAGGATCAGCCTCACCTTTGACTGTATATTTTTGACCATATATTGTTACACGAACTAAATTATCTTTAGACTCTTCCATCTTTCATTTATTTTATATTTTCAAATATCACCTATTTAAAGTTACTGAGGAGCTTAAAACTTTTCTAAAAGTTCCAGCATGCCCTCTATTTTTTTTCTTAATTGTTGACGTTCTTTATCATTTATTTCTATCTCGATAGAAGTACTTACTTCCAATTTCTCCATTAACCTTTTATTTTTTGCTCGTAAGTCAACAACAAGCGATAAAAGATTTCTAATTTTTTCCTCTAACAAATTTAAGGACATTAATTCCATAATACACCCTTAGCGCAGTTTTGCATTAAGATCATTTTTAAGAACTTCATGAATTGCTAACATCCTCTTATCAACCTCTTTATCTTTTAAAGTTCTATCAGCTACCTGAAAAACTAAATTAAATGTAACACTTTTTAAGCCGTTGTCAATATTTTTTCCATGGTATAGATCATAAAATTTTACTTCTCTAAGTAATTCACCGCCTTCTTTCATAATTTTTTGCTTTACCTCTTCAATTGGAATTTTCTCTGGTAATAATATCGAGACATCCCTTTCAATAGCAGGATAAATAGGTAAAGGTTTATATCTTATTTCAAATTTTGCTTGATCCAATAATACGGAAGCATTGGCATCTAAAACATAAATAGGTACTTCGATACTCCATTCACTTTGCAGATATTCCTGATTAATCTGTCCTAAATAGCAAAATTCTTTCCCATTAATATTACTTCCTAAAAGATTTTTAAAATAGTTATTCTTACATTTTTCAAATTTCAGGGATTCAATACCAAACCGGTGTGTAAGATCTTCTATTACTCCCTTCAATATAAAAACATCACTTTTTCTTGTCTGGTATCCCCAGTGTTCATCCTCCAGGGCTCCAGTTATGAGTAGTGAAAACTTAAGGATTTCCATAGCATGAGTCTCAGAATCAGGATCGAAATATTGAATAAACCCCAGTTCAAAAATCTGTAGATCGCAATTTCTTCTATTTATATTCCATCTGGCGGTATTTATCAAGCCAGGAATTAGTGACGTTCTTAAATAAGCCATATCCAAACTCAGCGGATTCCGCAGTTTTACTGGTTTTACAGGCTTAAAAGTGAATTGGGTCTGTTTTTCACTAACAAGAGAATTATTAAAAACTTCAAAATAACCATAAGAACAAAGAATTGAACGAAGTTTCTCTATTAAATCATAACGGGAATCTACTTCATGCGAAGGTTGAATTTGTAGCCTTTTTGCTGAAGGAATTTTATGCATTCCATAAATCCGAATAACTTCTTCTATATAATCAACTTCCCTTTCCAGGTCAGGTCGCCATGTAGGAGAAAGAACTTGAACACTCTTATCATCACTCTTAAGTATCTTGCAACCTAACTTTTCAAATATTTCCTTAACCCAACTCTTTTCAATGTCAATTCCAATTAACCTGTTTATTCGTTTGAAGCGAATCTTAACTACTGCAGGTGAAATTTTTTTAGGATATTTATCAACAATTCCTTTGCATACTTTACCACCAGCAAGTTCAATAATTAGATCTGTAATTCTATTAACTGCATTAGTTATTCCCTCAGGATCAACTCCACGCTCAAATCTGTAAGACGCTTCAGTAGATAATCCTAAATATTTCGATCCGTTCCTTATAGTTGTAGGACTAAAATAGGCGCTCTCAATAAGTATATCTTTCGTTTCAGGAGTAATTTCAGAATTACCCAGGCCCATAACTCCCGCAATTGCTACAGGATTTTTAGCATCACATATAAGTAAAATATCCTTTGATAGAGCTCGTTTAATGCCATCGAGAGTCTCGACCAGCTCTCCGTCTTCAGCGTTCCGTACAACAATTTTCTTTCCCTCTATTTTCCTATAATCAAATGTATGTAATGGCTGACCTGTTTCCATTAATACAAAATTCGATGCATCAACTATATTATTAATAGAGCGAATTCCGACACCTTTTAGGTGGTCTATCAGCCATTGAGGTGATGACGCAATTTTAACATTCTTTATAACTCTCGCTGCATATCGAGGACAACCATCAATATTTTCAATTTCGACATCAATATAATCTTTAGTGGATTCTTCAGATTCTTTAAACTTAATTTCCGGAATTTTCAGTTCTCCTTGAGTCAATATAGAAATTTCGCGTGCAACACCAATAGGAGATGTACAATCAGGACGGTTTGGAGTAAGATCTATATCAATGCTCGTCCCTTCACCTGATAAATATTCAGACAATTCCATTCCCAATGGCGCTTTTTCATCTAAAACCATAATACCACTATGATCGCTGGAAATTCCTAACTCATCCTCAGCACAAATCATTCCCTCAGAACTAATACCCCGGATTTTAACTGGTTTTAATTCCATACCATTAGGTAAAACGGTTCCTAACAATGCCAAAGGCACTTTTTGCCCTTTTGCAACATTCGGAGCACCACAAACTACATCCTGCATATCAAAACCGGTTGAGACTTTACAAATAGACAACCTGTCCGCATTTGGATGATGTAAAACATCCAATACCTCAGCAATAACGACTCCTCTAATTTTATCAACTGGGCTTTTCTGTATTTTAGATTCCAGTCCAATATAGGTAAGATGCTCCTCTAATTCTTCAGGAGAATATGGAATATCAATATATTTTTCCAACCATTTCGTATTAACTATCATACAACTATTGAAGATTGACAATTGAAAATTGAATATTAATTTTCTGTCTCAAATCGTCAGCTTTCTTGCCTGGCAGTTTTTCTGGAAGAAATAAAAATAGCTATTAATTCATTTGCTTTGTCTAATAAAGGTTCAACAAGTTTCCTTATCAACAGATCTTCATCAACAATAAATTCTAACCAGAAATGTGATTCGTCCGTTTCTTCTAAAACAATACTCAATTTCGATATAAAACTAGCTTTTGATTGTGCAATACAAGTTGCTCGATAATTAGAAACCACTGATGTTTCACATCTTATTAACTGTCCACGAATATGATTTCCCAATACCGTATTAGGCAGTGCCAGTGCTAATTTAACACAGCGATGTGCAAATTGTTTTGTTCTATTTTTCAATTCTTCGCTATCCATTCTTCAATCTTCAATTTTAAATTTTCAATTTCTAGAATTGTTTCAGAAAACGAATATCGCCTTCAAAAAACAGTCTAATATCATCAATTCCATACTTTAACATCGCAATCCGGTCAGGTCCCATTCCAAATGCATATCCGGTATATTTTTCCGGATCAATTCCAACAGATATAAAAACGTTAGGATCAACCATACCGCAGCCCAAAATTTCCAACCAACCAGTATGCTTACATACACGGCAACCGGAGCCGCCACAAATAAAACATGAAATATCAACTTCAGCACTCGGTTCAGTGAATGGGAAATAGCTAGGACGGAACCTGAGTTTGACATCTTTACCAAAGTAGCGCTTTGCAAATATTTCAAGAGTGCCTTTCAATTCGCAAAAAGTAACATTCTCATCTACATACAAACCCTCAACCTGATGAAAAGTACAATAACTGCGAGCGCTAATTGCCTCATTACGATATACTCTACCAGGTGCAAGAATCCTGATAGGCGGTTTTTGCTTCTCCATTGCTCTAATTTGAATTGGCGAAGTATGGGTGCGCAATAAGATTGAATCATCAATAAAAAAAGTATCCTGCATGTCTCTCGCCGGATGATTCTCGGGGAAATTCAACGCCTGAAAATTATAATAATCAGTCTCCACTTCCGGACCAAATTCTATTCCGAATCCCATCTCTCTAAAAATCGAACAGATTTCGTTCATCGTTTGAGTAACTGGATGTAAATGCCCTAATCTTGGAAGCTTCCCAGGTAAAGTATAATCAAAGAAATCTTCGTCAATACCGATACTATTCAAGCGCTGTTTTAGTGTATCTATGGAATTCTCAGCTTCTTTTTTTATCTGATTTAAAATTTTACCACATTTCCGTTTATCCTCAACACTTAGAGAAGTGAATTCACGGAAAAGAGCAGGAATGTACCCCTTCTTACCTAGATATTCAAGTCGAAAATCTTCGACGGATTGAATATCTATATTAACTTTAGAGAGGTCCTTTTTAAATTGAAAACGAACCTCTTCGGCACGATCCAAGAGGTTCATGAATCTAAGCCTTTGCTATTTTTACTAATTTTGCAAAACCATCAGGGTCCTTGACAGCAATTTGTGCAAGAATTTTTCGGTCAAGGTTGACACTATTTTCCTTCAAACCATGAATGAATTTACTATATGAAAGACCATGTTGACGTACACCGGCATTTATTCTGGCTATCCAAAGTGCTCTGAAAGTTCTTTTTTTAGTGCGTCTATCTCTATACGCATATTGTAGGGCTTTTTCGACAGCATCCTTTGCATTAACATAAAGTTTGCTTCGAGCACCTCGATACCCTTTAGCCATCTTCATAATTTTTTTATGTTTTCTATGATGTGCTACTGAACTGTTTGCTCTTGGCATTGTCCTACTCCTATGTTACAATCATTCGTTTTACACGTTTCACATCACTTGCAGCAACTAATCCCGGTTGACCTAAATTTCTCTTCCTTTTAGGTGATTTTTTTGTAAGAATATGAGAGAAATTAGCCTTGTTTCTCTTAATCTTACCAGTTCCGGTTAATTTAAATCTTTTTGCTGCAGATCGTCTAGTTTTCATCTTTGGCATAACAACCTAACTCCTATTTTGAAATAAGAAATGATATAATAGTACGCCCCTCACTTACTGGTGCTTTATCAACAACACTTACATCAGAAAGCTCCTTAATCACTCTTTCTATTAAATTAAACCCATCTTCTTTATGAGCTAATTCTCTTCCTCTAAACATAAGTGTAATTTTTACTTTACAACCGTCATTAAGAAACTTTCTGGCTCTATTGATTTTCATAATCAGATCATGCTCACCTATCCGCGGCCGAAATCGAAGTTCTTTTAATTTTATAACATGCTGTTTCTTTTTACTTTGACGATCTCTCATCTGTTGTTGATATTTATATTTCCCGAAATCCATTATTTTACAAACTGGAGGATCAGCCTGTGGTGCAATTTCAACAAGATCAAGACCGTGCTCTTCAGCAATCTTTAAAGCTTCGGTTGAAGAGATTATACCTACCTGCTTCCCGTTTTCATCAATCAGTCTCACAGACCGACACGTAATTTTTTCATTAATGCGTAATCTTTTTTCTATAATTATATCTCCCCTTTTATTTTTATCTCTTCATCAATGAGTTTTACTGCCTCTACCCAAGTGTAAACTCCTTTATCACCAACTTTCCTCCTACGCACCGAAACAGTATTATTTTTATATTCACGCTCTCCCAAAATATACATATAAGGAATTTTCTTCAATTCGGCTTCACGAATTTTCGCACCAACTGTATCACTCTTGTCATTCAATTCTGCTCGAATACCTTTTACAATAAGAGTTTTAAAAAAATCCTTTGCAACCTTATTCTGGTTTTCCGTAATTGGAATTACAACTGCTTGAATTGGAGCTAACCAAACTGGAAAATCTCCTACAGTATGCTCAATCAAAACTCCAACAAATCTTTCAAGTGATCCCATTATCGCTCTATGGATCATATATGGACGCTGTTTCAACCCATTACTATCTATGTATTCCATCTTAAATCGCTCGGATAGATTAAAATCAAATTGTATTGTCGTACACTGCCATAACCTATTTAGAGCATCACGAATCTTTATGTCGATTTTCGGACCATAAAAAACACCACCACCCTCATCAATAGAATATTCAATTTGAAGCTTTTTTAAGGCAGATTTTAAGGAATTTGTTGCTTCTTCCCACATTTCAAGTTCGCCAACATATTTCTCTTTAGGACGCGTTGAAACGTAAACATCAAATTCGGAAAAACCAAATGAACGAATAAAATCAAATGAAAATTGAACTAATTTTTCAATCTCTGAGTTAAGCTGCTCAGGAGAACAAATAATATGTGCATCATCCTGAGTAAAACCTCTGACCCGCATTAATCCATGTAATACACCGGATAATTCATAACGGTAAACAGTTCCTAATTCTGCATATCGGATAGGCAAATCCCGGTAACTTCGAGTCTTTGATTTATATATCATTATGTGAAAAGGGCAGTTCATCGGTTTGATGTAGTACTCATCTTTTTCAACCTTCATCGAGTTAAACATTGACTCGCGATAAAAATCCAAATGCCCGCTAGTTTCCCACAATTGCGATTTTCCAATATGCGGAGTCTGGACAAGCTGATATCCTCTTTTTAGATGCTCTTTGATCCAATACTCTTTTATTACTTGAAGCAGTGTAGTACCCTTTGGATACCAGAGCACAAGGCCAGGTCCTACCTGCTCATTTATTTCAAAAAGTTCTAAACTTTTCCCAATTTTTCTATGATCGCGTCTTTTTGCCTCTTCTAAAAAATTAAGGTACTTTTTCAATTCTTTTTTAGAAGAAAAAGAAGTACCATAAACACGCGTAAGCATTTTGTTAGCCGAATCTCCACGCCAGTAGGCTCCTGCAACATTTAAAAGCTTAAACGCTTTTATTCTGCCTGTTGATGGAATATGCGGTCCTCTGCAAAGATCAATAAAATCATCTTGTAAATATATAGATAGAGTTTCCCCTTCATCGATATCTTTAATTATCTCAACTTTATAATCTTCATTAAGGTCTGAAAATAATTTTATCACCTCATCACTCTTTAATTCCTTCCGAACGATTGGATAATCCGCCTTTATAATCTCGTTCATCCGCTCCTCAATTTCCTCCAGGTCTGCATCTGTCAGTGGGGGCTCTATATCAAAATCATAATAAAACCTGTTCTCTATAGCTGGACCTATTGTTACTTTTGCATCAGGATAAAGCTGTTTTACTGCCTGTGCCATTACATGTGATGTAGAATGCAGCAAAATTTCACGCGACTCTGGTGAATTATAGGTAAGGATTTCTACTGCAGAATCTTCTGTAATTGGAGCAGATAAATCAACTATTTGACCGTTGACCTTTGCTGCAATAGCACGATTGCTTAGACCCTCACTTATTAATTTTGCAACATCACCGGCAGATGCACCTTGCTCTAATTCCAAAGTATCGGCGTTCGGTAGTGTTACTGTAATTTTCTGTATAGGGCCCAAAATCTATTTCCTTTTCACTCTTTTTTAACAACTCAACCTCTTCAAAATCATACCAATTTATTTGAAGAAATGTCATAAATCCTTCAAATAAGTGGGCGATACTGGACTTGAACCAGTGACCCCTTGCATGTCAAGCAAGTACTCTAACCACCTGAGCTAATCGCCCTCACTAATCGTAAACACTTCAAAAATCGGCACTTAATTTAAGTAACCATCAGAATACAGGCAAAGGAAAAACTTTAACAAGAATTTCTCATATAAACATAAAAAGTACTTTTAAATTTATGTCTGTAATATACTAATATGAAAGGGATTGTTTTAAATAATTGTGATGGTTTTGCATGGGATAAGGGAAATATCAATAAAAATTTGGATAAACATGGTGTCTCCAAAAATGAATGTGAGGAATTATTTTTTAATCAACCATTATTTGTTGCGTGTGATGAAAAACATTCAATTACTGAAATGAGATGTTATGCTCTTGGGAAAACAGATAAATCAAGACTACTGTTCATAGTATTCACAATAAGAAATAATAAAATTCGTGTAATTTCGGCTAGAGATATGACTGCAAAGAACGGAGGGTTTACAATGAAAAAACAAAATAAAATACCAGCATTTAAAAACGAAGATGAAGAAAGAGAATTTTGGTCAAAACACGATTCTACTGAGTATATTAATTGGAATCAATCAAATGTTGCTATTTCCCCAAAATTGAAACCAAGTACAAAGACAATTTCATTAAGATTACCTGATTATATGCTCGCGGAGTTACGTACAATAGCAAATAAACGAGATGTTCCTTATCAATCATTAATAAAAATATTTTTAAAAGAACAAATAGATAAAGAACTGCAAATCGTGAATTAATCAATTTGTACTTTACATTTTAGTCACTTATCACTTTTTACTTTAATCACCTGCCCGCCCTCCTCCGCCTGCCAGACTCCCACAGAGTGGGGCAGGCTGGTCGGGAGCAGGCAGGCTTTAGCCATTTTTCACTTATCCATTAAAAATCAACTTATCAGGTTACCATCGTACTTTCCAGCGTATTAAAATTAGCGAATCACCAAAGGCTTCACCTAACAGGACAATTTCCATTGATTTTTTATTAACCAGCAGGACTAAATCAGCTTCATCCAACCTTCTATTCGGACTGCCCCTTGCTCTAGAATCTATTGGGCTTCTATCCTTATACATAACCGCACATTTGCTACCCTTGACAATGAAATCACCAAAATTATAAGCATATTTATTCAAATAGACTGGTTCACCATCGAAAGTAATATAATTTCCCAATGATAAAAATGCCATCCTGCTATAATAATCCGTAATTTCATAAAAATTAATTTCCGGTAGCGGAATCTTGTGAATATACTTTATTAAAGGTCTCCCTGCCAATTCAGCAGCTCGAACAATAAAAGTCTGTAAATCTCCACCTATCCACTCTACAGTTTGATGCTCCTCCCAATAATTGTTCCAGCTGCCTGTATTTTCGATATAGGGTAAGTTTCTAAAAGTAAGCAAATAATCCACAAAACGATTTCCACTTCTACCCTTCATGGTCAATTTAAAAACATCTTTTGACAATCCTCCATAATCACCTGACATAACTATATATTTATAAAGAAGTTCGGAAACTTATAGCTGAAGGTGTGAATAGTAAAGCTATTGAATTGTTGGATATGTTTATGGATTTTTCAGGTAACTTCTACAAAGTTGAGCCTGATTTGAAGTGAGAAATGTTAGTAATTATTAAATCTTGGTTTTCCATCATTTAGCCCTTTAATTGACATTGCTTCATCATTTAGTGCTTTATCAATCAAAGCATTTGCAATTTTCTGCCTCCCTGGAATCAAATAGATTTTTTCGGTTTTGTTGCAACTTACAACAAGAAAAATTAAAGCCAGACAACATAATAGAATTAAACGTTTCATTTGATTGATAATTTGAAACGATTTTTCTAAAAATAAAAGGATAAATAGAATTTTTGTTATATCACTTTAAAAAATTTCGTTTATTAACGATTTGTAGGCAAAGTTTAAAGCACTATGATTCTACACAGATGGCAAATCCTTTAATGATTCATCAATTTTTTCATACGGATAGTCATAGTCCTTAAGTTTACCTGAAAGGTAAGCGTCATAAGCTGCCATATCGACATGACCATGTCCGCTATGC
>DAOUYY010000199.1 GCA_030665885.1 Fidelibacterota bacterium | reverse complement strand
TTACTAAGAGAAAAGGCTTATATGCAGAAACAGCTGACATAGTTGTAAACAGCGAAGACAAATCCGCAAAAAACGTTGCAAACAAAATATATGAAGAAATTAGTCAAACATTCGGTTATCAAAGGCAAAATTAAAGCACCTGCTTCTAAAAGCATGATGCAGCGTGCAATCGCTGCAGCACTTTTAGCACATGGTGAAACAGTATTGCATAACCCCTCTTTTTGTGATGATTCTCTTTCATCTATGAATGTCGCAGCATGCTTAGGTTCTAAGATTGAAAAAAACAAAAATACTGTTTTAATAAAAGGTGGACTCAAACCAATATGCAGTGAATTAAATTGTGGCGAAGCCGGACTCTGTATTCGTATGTTTTCACCGATTGCAGCACTTTCAACAAAAGAATTGATACTTACAGGTAAAGGCTCTCTTAAATCACGCCCTGTTTCCATGATTGAAAAACCTTTACACGATCTTGGTGCTTCTTGTGAAATAAACAGCGGTCTAATACCAATAAAAGTGAAAGGTCCACTAAAAGGTGGAAAGACTACTATTGATGGATCCGTTAGTTCCCAGTTTCTAACAGGTCTTCTTATTGCTCTTCCATGTTGTAATAATGATTCTGAACTTATTGTAAAAGATTTAAAGAGCAGTCCGTACATTGATATGACAATCAAAACACTTGAAAAATTCGGTATAACAATTAAAAACTATAACTATAAACGTTTTTTAATAAAGGGTGGTCAGAAATATAAATCCTGTAATTTTATAGTCGAAGGAGATTGGAGTGGTGCTGCATTTTTACTTGTCGCTGCTGCACTTTGTGGCGAAATTGAGATGAATATGATCAATCCTGACTCAAGGCAAGCAGATAGAAAAATATTGGATGCTTTAAAACGTGCTGGTGCGGAAGTAATAACGAGCGATAAAACGGTTATTGTAAAAAAGAGAGAACTCAAGGCTTTTAAATTTGATGCGACGGAATGTCCAGATCTCTTCCCTCCATTAATCGCACTATCTTCACAATGCGAAGGCTTAACGTCAATAAAAGGTGTGAAAAGACTCAGATTTAAAGAGACTGATCGAGCAATGGCTCTTAAAAAAGAATTTACTTCTATCGGTGCTGAAATAGATATAAATGGCAATATTATGTCAATAAGAGGTGGAAAAATCAGGGGGGGTTGTGTATCCTCACATAATGATCACAGAATGGCAATGGCGACGGCAATAGCCGGAGTTGTTTCATTAGACAAAGTCGAAATCGATAATGCCGAGTGCGTAGCAAAGTCTTATCCCTCATTTTTTAAAGATCTGAAGTCAATAGGAGGCAATGTATATGAATAGTTTTGGACAACTTTTCAGGGTCAGCCTATTCGGAGAATCACATGGAAAATGCATTGGTGTAACAATAGATGGATACCCAGCAGGAGTGTCATTAAGCGAAGCTGATTTTGAGTATGACCTTAAAAGAAGAAAAAGTGGCAGTGATGGAACAACGCCAAGAATAGAATCAGATAAACCGAATATTATCAGTGGTATTTTTAACGGAAAAACAACTGGCGCTCCTATTACTATTATTTTCGAGAATAAAAATGTACACCCGAAAGACTATGATATTTTTAAAGACATTCCGAGACCTGGACATGCCGATTTTGTAGCCATGAAAAAATTTGGCGTATTCAACGATTATAGAGGCGGTGGACATTTTTCCGGTAGATTAACAATTGGTATTGTCGCTGCTGGTGTTCTGGCAAAAAAAATAATTCATCCAATAAAGATTTCATCCGCGCTGATTGAAGCAGGTGGTACCAAAAATATTGAAATGGCTGTTGAAGCAGCGATAGAAGCCGGGGATTCGATCGGCGGAATAATAGAATGTAATGTTAAAAATGTGCCTGTTGGACTTGGTGAACCATTATTCGATTCAGTTGAATCGCTAATTAGTCATATTGTTTTTTCTATTCCCGGAATTAAAGGCATTGAATTCGGTTCAGGTTTTAAGGCTGCTGAAATGAGAGGAAGCAAGCACAACGATCCAATTATTAATACTGAGGGAAAAACCTCTACGAATAATGCAGGCGGTATCAATGGAGGAATAACCAATGGTAATGATATTATTTTCAGAGTAGCCGTAAAACCGACATCAAGTATATCAATAACTCAGCATACGATAAACATAAAAACCAAAGAAATGAGTGACCTGACTATCGAAGGTAGGCATGATATATGCATAGCATTACGAATTCCTGTAATTGTAGAGGCAGCAGCAGCCATTGTATTCGCTGACCTGATAATGCAGGAAAATAAAATATATAGAGTGATGAGGTAATCTATGGATTTAGAGGATATTAGAAATCAAATTAACATTATTGACTCAAAGATATTAAAACTTTTAAACGATAGAATGGAACAAGCCATCATGGCTCGAAAATTCAAAACTGAAATTGAAGATATTGAAAGAGAGAAAGAAATTCTATATAGAATAAAAAACAGTCTAGGACAGCTCATCAGTGCTAATTTCTGTGAAAAGTTATTTATTGATATTATCAATGAAAGTAAACGTCTTCAGAAGAAAGGATACAAAGTTATTGGATTTCAAGGAGAACATGGTGCATACAGCGAAGTTGCTTCAAAAATTTGGAACAAAGATTTGGTATCCGCCCCATGTAAAGATTTTTCTAAAGTGTTTGAAGGCGTAAAGTCCGGTTTATTTGACTACGGTATTGTTCCCGTAGAGAACACGCTGGGAGGTGTCGTTGGACAGGTGAATGATCTGATTATCAACACAGATTTATATGTAGTAGGTGCGATTGACTTTCCAGTAAATCACTGTTTACTTACAGTACCAGATGCGGATTACAGGGAAATCAGGTCTGTTTATTCTCATCCTCAGGCATTAGCACAGTGCAGACAATTTCTCGCAAGAAATAAACTTCAACCGATTTCACATTATGACACTGCAGGCGCTGCGAGAATGATTTCCGAAAAAAACCTCAGGTCTTCAGCTGTCATTGCAAGTAAAATGTCAGCAAAGCTTTACAATCTTGAAGTTATTAAGGAGAACATCGAAGATTTGGAAATCAATAATACACGGTTTTTAATTTTATCAAAAGAAAAATTCGAGGGTGTTGGAAACAAGTGCTCTATTATTTTTTCAACTGAACACAAATCGGGGACACTTTTTAGTGTTCTTGAAGTCTTTGCTAAAGCAAATATCAACCTAACAAGAATCGAATCGATACCGAAGCAGCCTGGTACTTATGCCTTTTTTCTTGATTTCATTGGTTCAGATAAAGACGAAAAAGTAATCAAGGCTATTGATAAGGTAAGCCAAATTACTAAAGAATTAAGATTTATGGGATGTTATAACGAAAGGAAAATTTAATGAAAATATTCATACTTGGCGCAGGAAGAATGGGCACATGGTTAGTTGAAGAATTTTGTCACGATCATGATGTTGCAGTATATGATAACGATAGAAAAAAATTAAAATACTTCTTTAATGTTACGCGGTTTCTAAATTTAGAAGAAGTTAAAGATTTTCAACCTGAACTTATTATTAATGCAGTAAATCTTCAAAACACAATAAACGCTTTTGATGAGGTTCTCCCATATTTACCTAAGAACTGTATGCTTTCCGATATAACCTCAGTTAAAAGAGGGCTATATGATTATTACAAAAAGATTGGAAGAAAATTCGTTTCGACCCATCCTATGTTTGGTCCGACATTCGCCAATATCAGAGACCTTCGAGATGAAAATGCAATCATCATCAAAGAATCAGATGAAAAGGGTAAGAATTTTTTTAAAGAGTTTTATAAAAATTTACATTTGAATATTTATGAATATACTTTTAAAGAACACGATGAAATTACTGCTTATTCACTTGGAACACCCTTTTCCTCATCATTGGTTTTTGCTGCTTGTATGAAGAAACAGGAAGCACCTGGAACAACTTTTAAGAAACATAAGGATATTGCTAAAGGACTTCTTTCAGAGGATGACTATCTACTATCAGAAATCTTATTTAATCCCCATACCTTAAAACAGATAGAAAAAATAAATTCGCAGCTTTCATATCTTACCCATATTATCAGGGGAAGGGATTACGAA
This sequence comes from Fidelibacterota bacterium, assembly GCA_030665885.1. Taxonomy (GTDB): domain Bacteria; phylum Fidelibacterota; class UBA2242; order UBA2242; family UBA2242; genus BS750m-G69. The sequence goes on along the minus strand of DAOUYY010000199.1, from coordinate 550 downwards.
GAAATGAAAAAGTTCCTCAATAGATTGAGATCAAATATTGAATAGCTGGACTTGATACTTGAATCCAGGAATTAATAAAAAAAGATTTGACAAATCGTAAAAAAAGGCTATATTGACACGCAAGTGAAAGGTGAATGTGAATCTATGATGAGTTTTCAAATAAACATTAAAAGAATTTTACTGGTTGTAATAGGCATCATTATTCTTTTGCAAGGAGGTGCGAAAGGGTAACGTAGAGACCATAGGAAAAGAATCTAGCCCCCTTTCGCACACAGACGGAAGGGGGCTTTTTCATAACGGAAAGAGAGCCTTACAATGATTATAAAAAGCACAATACAAAATCAACTACAGGAATTTTGAGATGATAAGCGATACCGTAAAGAAAGGCTTTGAGAGAGCACCTCACAGATCTCTTCTTAAAGCATGCGGTGTAAAGGAGGGAGACTTAAACAGACCTTTTGTTGCAATTGCGAACTCCTATACTGATATAGTACCCGGGCATGTACACTTGAATAAAGTTGGAGAAATTATAAAAAATGCAGTATACAAA
>DAOUYY010000119.1 GCA_030665885.1 Fidelibacterota bacterium | reverse complement strand
ATTGCGGGAATACAATCTTCACTCGATCTTGCAAATTCGGGATATAAAGTATATTTGCTCGAGAAAACCCCTGCAATCGGCGGTACGATGGCACAATTAGACAAAACTTTTCCAACCAACGATTGTGCAATGTGTATAGTTTCTCCAAAATTAGTGGAATGCGGTCGTCATCTTAATATAGATTTGATAACTAATGCTGATTTGGAAAAAGTCGCTGGAGAAGCAGGGAACTTCGTGGTTTCAGTGAAGAAAAATCCCCGGTACGTCGATGAAGATAAGTGCACAGGATGTGGATTATGCACACAAAATTGTCCCGTGACAAAAGCCCTGTATCTTGAACCAGAAGAAAAGGTGAAGATAAAACTTGAGCCCGAAGATATGGAACGAATGAAAAAAATAATCAAGGAGTATAAGGGTAAAGAAGGATCGTTACTGCCAGCATTACATGATATTAATATCAGTTATTCCTATTTACCAGAGAATATATTGAGATATATTTCTGAAGAGCTTGATATACCTTTAAGTTTAATCTATCAAATAGCAACTTTCTATAATGCATTCAGTTTGAAACCTAAAGGAAAATATACAATCAACGTTTGCTTGGGAACAGCCTGTTATATAAAAGGCGGGAATAGAATCCTGGAAGCTTTTGAAAGGGAAATTGGTATAAAGGTGGGAAATACCACAGAGGATTTGATGTTTGGGCTTGAAACCATATCTTGTTTTGGATGCTGTGGTCAGGCTCCTGTAGTGACTGTAAATGACGATATATATGGGCATTTTCGGATAACGAAAGTTCCCAAACTAATCAAAAGTTATAAGGAGATGGGAAATGCCGAAATTGAACCCTGAAGACTTAGAAAAGATAACTGAAAAAGTGAAAAGGACAATGATACTCCGTGAAGGAACCGGTCATGCAAAGATTATTGTTCATATGGGAACTTGTGGAATAGCCGCTGGAGCTCGTGCCATTATGAGTACATTTATAAAAGAGATTGATGACAGGGATATAAAAGATGTTATTTTAACCACTTCAAGTTGTGCAGGTTTATGTAGTCGTGAACCAATGATAACAGTTGAATTTCAGAATCAACCACCTGTGAAGTATGTAGATTTGAATCCGAAAAAGGCGAGAGAAATATTTGATAAACATGTTCTTTCAGGAAAGATTGTAAAAGAATATGCATTAGCATTTGGTAGTGAGAGAGTACCATAAAATGAATCAAATACCTAAAAATCCAAAATACCTAAAAGAATTTAGGTGTTTAGAGATTTAGGTTTTTTAGGAATTTAGGTATTTAGGAGTTTTAATTATGGCATATAGAGCTAATTTGTTACTATGCACTTGCACAATGTGTGTTTCGGTTGGAGCATTGAAAATAAAAAAGAGGCTTGAGGAGGAGATTAAGAGATACAATTTAGAAGATGAGATTCAGATTATTCTCACAGGTAGCAGCTGGCTTTGCACAAAGGGTCCAACACTAATTGTCCAACCTGATGATGTGGTTTATCAATTTTTAAAAGAAAAAGATATCCCCCATCTTGTTGAAGAACATCTCCTAAAGGGAAGACCTGTACACTCTTTGATGTATATGCATCCTGAAGCATTATATCCCATTGAGAAATTACATGATATCCCTTTTTATCGTGATCAGAGACTTATTGCCCTTTGGAATAGAGGGATAATTGATCCTGAACAGATTGATGAATATATTGCAAGAGATGGTTACAAAGCCTTAGTAAAGGTTTTAAAAAGTATGACACCAGAGGAGGTAATTCAAGAGGTAAAAGATTCTGGGTTAAGGGGAAGAGGAGGAGGTGGTTTCCCAACAGGCAGGAAATGGGAATTTTGTCGGAAAAATCCTGGTTCTCCTAAATACATGATTTGCAATGCAGATGAGGGGGACCCCGGTGCTTTTATGGACAGGTCAATAATTGAAGCAGATCCGCATTCTCTTATTGAAGGGATGTTGATTGCTGCATATGCGATTGGGGCAAATAAGGGCTTTGTATATGCAAGAATTGAGTACCCGTTAGCTATAAAGAGGCTGAATTGTGCAATCCTTCAAGCGAGGGAATATGGATTGCTTGGGAAAAATATATTTGGATGTGGCTTTGATTTTGACTTGGAGATATTTCGTGGTGCAGGTGCATTTGTCTGCGGGGAGGAAACATCTCTGATTCATTCAATAGAAGGGCAACCGGCAGAGCCAAGGCAGAGACCACCTTTTCCGGTTGAAAAGGGACTTTTTGGGAAACCCACCGTCATAAACAATGTCGAGACTTTATCAAATTTACCAAGAATAATAAATTTTGGGGCAAAATGGTTTGCAAGTATTGGCACAGAGAAGAGTAAAGGAACAAAGGTTTTTTCTTTAGCCGGAAATATAAATAATGCCGGATTAGTAGAAGTGCCTATGGGAATAACCTTACGTGAGATGGTTTATGAAATTGGAGGTGGAATTCCAAACGGAAAGAAGTTTAAAGCTGTCCAGACAGGTGGACCATCTGGTGGTGTTATTCCAAGCAGTTTGCTTGATTTACCAATCGATTATGAGCGTCTACAGGAAGCAGGCGCAATTATGGGTTCTGGTGGAATGATTGTGATGGATGAAGATGCCTGTATGGTAGATGTTGCCAAGTATTTTCTTACATTTACAAATGATGAGAGCTGTGGAAAATGTACGAGCTGCAGAGAAGGAAGCGCAGCAATGCTCGAGGTTCTTAATAGAATATCAAAAGGTAAAGGGAAGGAAGGGGATATAGAATATCTTCAAGAATTGGGTGAGGCAGTAAAAAATGCTTCTCAATGTGGTTTGGGGCAGACATTACCAAATCCACTTCTTTCAGCTATAAACCACTTTAGAGAAGAATTTGAAGCTCATATAAAGTATAAAAGGTGTCCTGCAGCTGTGTGCAAAGAGATCATATCATCTCCCTGCCAACATATTTGTCCAATTGAAACGGAAGCACCTGTATATATAGCGCTTACTGCAAAGGGTAGATTTAATGAGGCAATTGAAATAATAAGGAAAGATAATCCTTTACCAAGCGTTTGTGGTCGTATTTGCCATCATCCTTGTGAATCAAAATGCACAGCAGGTCAGGGAGGAGAGCCAATTGCTATTAGAGCAATTAAGCGATTTCTAACTGATTATGGCAGGGGAACGAAAAAGGGTCTCAGCATTAAATCCAGGAAAAAAAGAAGAGAAAAAGTTGCTATAATTGGCTCTGGTCCTGCAGGTCTGACTGCGGGTTATTACCTCGGATTAGATGGGTACAATGTAATTATATTCGAGGCACTACCTGTTATTGGAGGGATGTTGAGAGTAGCTATACCAGAGCATCGTTTACCTGATGAGATTTTAAACTATGATTTAGAAATCATTAAAAACATAGTAGGCATTAAGACAAATAATCGTTTGGGTAAAGACTTTTCTATAGATGATCTTTTTAATGAAGGATACAATGCAATATTCATTGCTCTTGGTGCCCATAAGAGCATAAAACTTGGCATTCCTGGAGAAGATGCAGATGGTTCTGTCGATTCTATTAATTTTCTAACAAGTGTGAACCTTGGTAAGAAGATCAGTATAGGGAAAAGGGTTGTAATTGTGGGTGGTGGAAATGCTGCTGTTGATGCTGCAAGGGTTGCTAATCGACTGCCTGAGTGTGAAAAAGTGACTATTCTTTATCGTAGGACAAGGGTCGAGATGCCTGCTTATAAAGAGGAAGTTGACGAAGCTATTGAAGAAGGAATAGATATTAAGTTATTAGCTGCTCCTATTAAAGTATTAACCAATAATGGTAAACTAAAAGAAATTGAGTGTATTCAGATGGAACTCGGTGAAATTGATAAGAGTGGTAGAAGAAGACCTGTTCCAATCGAAGGCTCGGAGTTTACAATTGAATTAGATACACTGATACCTGCAATTAGTGAGCAACCGGATACTGGTTTTTTGGCAGAAAAGGATGGTATCAAAATTTCTCGCTGGGGAACTATTGAGATTGACGAGGAAACACTTGCAACTGATAGAAAAGGCGTGTTTGCCGGAGGTGATGTGGTTTCAGGTCCCAATACCGTTATAGAAGCTATTGCTGCAGGAAAATTAGCAGCTGAATCCATCGGTAAGTATTTGAGGGGGGAGAGTTTAACAAGAGAATATAAAGTGACAAGACCGTCTGTGTATATTGGAACAGTTGAACTAAGTGAGGAAGAAATCGCTGAAGCGACGCGTCCTGAAATGCCCAATCTATCTCCTAAAGATAGAATAAATAATTTTAGAGAAGTTGCTTTAGGTTTTACAAAAGAGATTGTCATCAAAGAGGCTCGCAGATGTCTCAGGTGTGATTTGGAAACAGAAGATGGCAAAGAAGCTATGGGGAGAGAATGACAATTAAAGAAGTAAAAGAGATGCTTGAGGCAGAGGTTATTATAGGTTCTGAGAATTTAAAAAGGGAAGTAAAGATAGGGTGTGCTGCTGATCTAATGAGTGACATATTGGCTTTTGCTAAGCCAGGTGCTATTCTTTTAACGGGATTAACAAATACACAGGTTGTCCGCACAGCAGATGTGATGGACATTAAGGCAATTTGCTTCGTTCGGGGAAAGAGACCTGACAAAAAAATTGTTGAATTGGCTAGGAACAATGATATGGTTATTCTGATGACACATTTGCCAATGTTTGAAAGTTGCGGGCGGTTGTATAAGCAAGGACTTTTGGGTGTAGGGTACCTGGACATTAGCAAGAGAGATGACAGAAGATAAGAAATATACCAAAATTCAGGAGCTAACCTACGAATTAAGGGTTGAAGATGTAATGATCAAAAAAGTGATTACTGTAAGCCCAAAGGAAACAATTTATAGTTTAAGAGAGGTATTGCGTAAAAATCGCATCTCCGGAACTCCGGTCGTGGAAAAAGGTAAATTGATCGGTCTAATAAGTATTGAAGATTTCATCAAATGTTTAGCAGAAGGGGAAATGTATGCTATCGTAGCGGAAAAGATGATAAATAAAGTAAAAGTTTTATTTGCCGATGAGCCGCTTGTTCATGCTGTGGAGAAGTTCGACAAATATGGATTTGGTCGTTTTCCTGTGATTAATCGGGGTGATGGAAAGTTGGTCGGTATTATTACTAAAGGTGATATTATCAAAGGAATACTCAATAAATTGGTGATCGATTACCATGAAGAAGAGATTCGAAGATACAGAGCAAGTCATATTTTTGAGGATATTGTATCTGATAGGACGACTTTGAGTTTTCAATATGATATAAAAAGCAATGACTTTGATAACGCTGGGGAATCTGCAACTAAACTTAAGAAAACGCTTCGTCGGTTAGGAATTCCACCCGACATAGCTAGACGAGCAGCAATCACTGCGTATGAAGCAGAGATGAATATTGTTGTCTTTACTGATGGAGGTAAACTGAGAGCCTCTGTACGACCGGATCAGATTCTGGTTGAGGCAGTAGATTCTGGACCGGGCATTTATGACATTAATCAGGCGATGCAACCTGGTTTTTCCACGGCCCCTGAATGGGTAAGGGAATTGGGATTTGGTGCAGGGATGGGATTGTTGAATATTAAGAACTGTGCTGATAAGATGGATATAAAATCAAAAATTGGAAAAGGAACACACCTCAAAGCAATAATAGAGATTAATTATGAAACTTAAAGAAATAATAAAAGAATTGAATTTGAAGGTACTTTCTGCAACCGGTAATCTTGATGTGGAAGTAAATGGTGGTTATGTGAGTGATCTAATGAGTGATGTTATGGCCAACTCTAAAAAGGGAGACATCTGGGTTACCTTACAAACCCATCAGAATACAGTAGCTGTGGCTGTATTGAAGGAACTGGTTGGAATTATAGTTATTGGCGGAAGAATAGTTGAAGAGGGGACTTTGAAAAAGGCGGAGAAAGAGAACGTACCGATCATGGTGACGGAATTATCTGCCTTTGAAATTGTTGGAAGATTGTATCGGTCCGGTATCGGGTGAGTTGTAGAAGATGAAAAATGTTAAAGAGGTTTAGAGCTGATTTGCATATTCATACTTGCCTATCTCCATGTGGTAGTTTGGAAATGTTACCGACCAGAATAGTTGAAAAGGCAAAATTGGAAGGTCTGGACTTGATTGGGATTTGTGATCATAATTCATCTGAGAATGTAGCAGCGGTTAAGAAGATTGGAGAGAGAGAGAATCTAAAAGTTTTAGGGGGAATGGAAGTTACATCTAAAGAAGAGGTGCATATATTAGCCCTGTTTGATGAAGATGAAGATCTGCTTGAACTCAAGAGGATTGTATATGAGAATTTACATGGAGTCAATGATGAACAGCTCTTCGGGGAACAGCTGGTTGCTAATGAGCAGGATGAGATTTTAAATGTTAACACGAAGCTTTTAATTGGAGCAACTGAGTTGTCAATTGATAAGATCGTTGAGATTGCACATTCCTTGAGGGGACTTGTAATTGCGTCCCATGTTGATCGAGAAAGGTTCGGTATTATCGGCCAACTTGGCTTTATCCCTGATGAATTGGCATTGGATGCTCTCGAGGTATCGCCAATATTCAATTCGGGGAAGGCAGAGCTTAATTTTTCTCAAGCACCTGGGTTTCCGCTTGTCACTTTTTCTGATGCCCACTTTTTAGAAGACATCGGTAAGGGCTCAACCACTTTTTTAATTAAAGAGCCAAAAGTATATGAGATAAAGAAAGCCTTGCTTGATAAAGATGGAAGAAAAATATTAATGAAAAATTAACAATTGAAAATGAAGAAAAATAAAGAGAAAAATGGAGATAATATAGCTGATCGTTTGCTTGAGTTTGCAGTACGAGTTATCAAACTTGTCAATGCTCTTCCTAAGACAGCCGTAGAGAAACATGTTGGAGCACAACTTTTAAGTTCAGGAACATCACCAGGTTCCAATTATGATGAAGCGCGTGGAGCTGAATCCAGAGCTGACTTTATTCATAAGTTAGGTATTGTTCTTAAGGAACTTAAGGAATCCCGTTTTTGGCTAAGGCTTATTCACCATACAGAAGTTTTAAACCCTCAACGGGTTGAACCTATGATTGATGAATGCGAGGAATTAATCGCTATTATTGCAAAAAGTATTGTAACAGCAAAATCAAAAAAATAGTTTTAACATGCTAATTGATAATTTTAACTTGAGAATTTTAAATTGGAAGATCTGTCCTTACATATTCTTGATATAGTTGAGAATTCAATTGAAGCGAAAGCTTCAAAGATAGAGATAATAATTAATGAGGATGTAAAAAGAGATTTGCTTATGATTAAGATAAAGGACAACGGGAAAGGAATGGACGAAGAAACCGTCAAGAAGGTTCTTGATCCATTCTTTACTACAAGGACCACACGAAGAGTGGGCTTGGGACTCTCCCTTCTGGCACAAGCAACTAAGGAAAGCAATGGCAATTTTGAGATAGAATCAAAGGTTGGAAAGGGAACAGAGATAAAGGCAACTTTTCAATATAGCCATATTGACTGTAAACCAATAGGTAATATAAAAGATACTCTTACAACCCTGTTAGTTGCTCACCCGGAAATAGACTTTAAATATGAGTATAAAAATGCAAAAACCAGGTTTAGTTTAGATACAAAGAAAGTAGCGTTGTAAATTGACTAATAAAATAGCGTTATCATTCAGCACAATTTAGTCATTGTTCCGTAAGAACTCCTTTGGAGGAATAATTGGAGTCATTATGTGGTCATTCAATAGTCATTTGTAGTCATTAAGTATTGAAAGGTAATATAATGAAATTGGAAGAATTGAACGTTTACAATTTGGCAATGGAAATAGGAGAAAGGGTTTG
>DAOUYY010000250.1 GCA_030665885.1 Fidelibacterota bacterium | reverse complement strand
CCGTCGTTTTAAAATCTTTTGGAAAAATGGTTAAGAATTTCTCTTTTTTATTCTCTACTCGTGTGATAGTTACGCTCTCAAGATCAGCCTCTTCACTAAATTTTGCTCTTCGCTGTAAAAAATCTCCAAGCGTTTCTCCTTTTTGTATTATATCATAGCCACTGCCTGCAATCGAGCCTCGGATAACAACACCTTCTTTATCCACATCGCCAAATGGAACAAATATTCTATCACCCTCAAGAAAAGTGGGGTCACTTGTAAGAGAACCATTTCTTAAAAAATCCAAATAGTTAATTACGTTATTATCACCATTTGCCCTTGAAATTTTAATGTTATACTCCTGGGCAAATTGATGGAAACCTTCTGCCTGTTCAACAATTTCGTGAAGCCTAGTGAGAGGCGTAACTATATAAAAGCCAGGTTTATTAACCGCTCCTGATATTTGTATTTGAAGTTGCCTTACATTTATTAGTGTTGTATTGATTTTTGCATTTGGATATGCCTGTGATTTCACAAAAGATTCAATAATCGAAAACGCTTCTGCAAGCGTTTTAGCAGCAATATTTACAATTCCCACTGATGGAATTAATAAATCACCTGTGGGGCTCACAACCAATGACAAACTAATATTTTCGCTGGTAAGAATATTCAACCCAAATTTGTCTCCGGGGCCGACAATATAAGTAGCAGGATCGACTGCTTCCTCAAGAGCAAAATATTCTTCAAAAGGCTCAACCATCTGAGGAATTTGTTGAGGAGATACCTTCGTGGGAGTTACAGGCTGAATAAAGCGTTTTCCGAATGTCTGTGCAAAAACAATATTGAGCGAAAGAACAAGTAAAATATGTAAATAAATTATATTTTTAAAATTTCTCACATCGCCCCCAATTTAAGAACATTTTCATATTTTCCTTTGATAGCATTACGTGTATCAACAACGAGTTGAGCACTCTTTTGTATCATTCCGTAATCAAAGCTACTATGGTTGGTAACTATGATAACTACATCAACAGAGGAAACCAGCTCTGGTGAAATTGATACAGATCTCATAGGCTGACCATTCCAATCAATTACCGGAACATACGGATCATGATAATCAATTAAAGCATCTTTTCGCTCTAAAATCTTCATAATATCAAGAGCAGGGGATTCTCGTACATCATCTATGTCTCTCTTATAAGCAACACCCAAAATCAATATTTTTGAACCATTTATGCTCTTTTTTTGACGGTTCAGACCTTCTCCTACCAATTCCACAACATATTCAGGCATTGCCGAATTTATCTCCCCTGCAAGTTCTATAAAACGTGCATTATAGTTCAAAGCCTTCATTTTCCATGAAAGATAAAAGGGATCAATAGGTATGCAATGTCCACCTAAACCGGGACCTGGATAAAATTTCATAAATCCAAAAGGCTTCGTTGCTGCCGCATCTATGATTTCCCATACATCAACACCTAATTTATCACACATTAATGCCATCTCATTAGCCAAACCAATATTGATAGACCGGAAGGTGTTCTCAAGCAGTTTGACCATCTCAGCCGATTCTGTAGAATATACTGGCACAATTGTATCAATTATCTGTTCGTATAATGCTTTTGCAATTTCAGTACATTTCTTTGTAATTCCACCAATAACCTTAGGAGTGTTTTTTGTTTTATATACCGGATTGCCAGGATCAACTCTCTCAGGCGAAAAAGCGAGATAGAAATCTTTACCAACTTTCAATCCACTTTCTTCCAACTTTGGAAGCATAATCTCTCTTGTTGTACCTGGGTAAGTTGTACTTTCCAGAACAATTACCATATCCGAATGCATATATTTCGACATTTCATCCAATGCTGAAACAATAAAAGAGACATCGGGATCCTTTGTCTTTCTTAAAGGTGTAGGAACACAAATTGAAACAGCGTCAAGTTCCGAAATAACCGAAAAATCAGTCGTTGCCCTCAATAATCCTTGTTCTACCGCTTTCGCTAATTCTTCATCATTAACATCTTTAATATAATTTTTCCCATTGTTAATCAGATCGACTTTCTCTTGCAAAACATCAATACCTGTAACTGAGAACCCATTGTTCGTAAACTCAACGGCTAATGGTAAACCTACGTAACCTAATCCGACTACACCGATCTTTACTTTATTATCTTTAATTTTTTCTTCTAAAATCACTTTACAACTCCATTCCGTAGTGTTTTTTATAAAACTCTAAATACTCACCACTTTTTAAAGGTTTCCACCAGTCTGAATTTTCCTTATACCATTGGATAGTCTCTTTTAGAGCATCTCCAAATTCATACTCCTGTTTCCACCCTAAATTGTAAAGTTTCGATGCATCTAATGAATATCTACGATCATGTCCAATTCTATCTGCAACATAACGTATTAAACTATTTGATTTTCCTAAAAGTTCAAGAATATGGTTTGTTATCTGGATATTCTCCTTTTCACTGGCACCTGCAATATTATACACCTCTCCCACTTTCCCTTTTTGCAATATAAATTCAATCGCTCTGCAGTGATCCTCTACAAATAGCCAATCACGAACATTACGACCATCACCATAAATAGGAAGTTGTTTGTCTTCCAGAGCATTCGTAACAAAGAGTGGTATCAACTTTTCCGGGTACTGATAAGGACCAAAATTGTTAGAGGCTCTAGTTATTATTACTGGTAAACCGTACGTGGCAAAATAGGAATATGCAAGCCGTTCACCACCTGTTTTGCTGGCTGAATAGGGATTGCTCGGCTTGAGAATAGATTCCTCCGTAAACGAGCCCTTTTCAATTGATCCATAAACTTCATCTGTACTTATCTGAATAAATCGTTCTATACCAAGTTCCTTAGACGCTTCTAAAAGAATATAAACACCAAAAATATCTGTACGAATAAAATCATCGGGATTACCAATGCTCCTGTCGACATGACTTTCAGCAGCAAAATTTATAAGATAGTCAGGGTGATATTCCCTAAAAACTTTATTTACGACCTTGGTATCGCAGATATCCCCTTTTATGAAAATATAATTCTCACTTGATTCGATGTCCTTTAAATTGGCGGTATTTCCGGCATAAGTAAGTTTATCGAGATTTACAATCATAATG
>DAOUYY010000034.1 GCA_030665885.1 Fidelibacterota bacterium | reverse complement strand
GTTCTTTACAACAAAACCAAGAGATATTGGCACGGGACTGGGGCTTTCGGTTAGTTACGGACTAATAAAAGAGCATGGAGGAGAACTTTCGGTGGAGAGTGAGCCGGGGAAGTACTCACGGTTCCATATAGACCTCCCCGTTAATAATGGGTGGCAGGTAGGAAATGATGATTGAAAGTCAAGTTTTGAATGTTTATTTTTGAATGCCTGTCCCTTAAGGAGCGAAGCGACTGTACGGGATCGAATGTCAAATGTCGACTTGTCCATCGTAGCGACTTGTCCGGCGAAGCGTAGTGGCTTGTCCAGCGAAGCGAAGATGGATTGATAATTGACAATTGATTATTGAATATTGGCTATTCAAAATCGACAATAAAAAATAAGGAATATAATGGCACGTATACTGATAGTTGATGATGAAAGAAGTGTTAGGACTACACTTAGAGCATTTCTCGAAGAAGATTGTCACGAGGTTTACATGGCAGAAAAGGCTGAGGAAGCGCTCCAGCTTATGGAAGAATATAATTTTGATGTGGTCTTAAGTGATATTATTTTGCCTCAAACTAACGGGATGAAATTTCTCAAGCAAATTCGTGAGATCTCAACAGATATTCAAGTGATAATGATAACGGGTGAGCCGACAGTAGAAACCGCTACTGAAGCGATGAGGTCCGGAGTGTTTGACTATCTATTCAAGCCGATATCGAGAGAATCTGTTAAAAAAGTAGTGGCGAATGCTGCGGAGATAAAATTGCTTAAGGATCAAAACCGCGAGTATCGGGAGCATCTGGAAGAGATTTTGGAAGAAAGAACGAAGTCTCTTATAGAGAGTAAGGAGAAATACAGGAGCCTAATAGAGAATATTAATGTTGGTATATTTAGAAACTCTGCGGGCATAATGGGTAAATTCACCGAAGTAAATCGAGCGGTTATCAACATGTTTGGATGTGAGAATAAAGAGGAATTTTTGTCAATAAATATTGCTGATTTATGTCAAAATCCAGATGCAATAAAGAGGCTTAATGCCAAAATTTTTAGAGATGGGTTTTTAAGAAGTGAGGAGATACAATTAAAGAAAAAGGATAGAACTCCTTTCATCGGTTCTCTATCTGGAGTAGTAGTGGATGAAAAAGGAGAAGTAAAATATTTTGATGGTATTATTGAAGATGTTACAGAACGGAAGAAAATGGAAAATAAATTACATAGTTTTGCAACTGTCTTACAAGATTCCAGTAATGCTGTCATAATTCAAGATTTAAATAACCAGATTATTGCGTGGGATCATGGTGCAGAATTATTGTTTGGATGGAGCGAAGAAGAAGCTATAGGAATGAATTTCATTGAGATGATACCCGAAGAGAATCGGGATGAATTGTTAGGTTTTATTGAAAAGACAAAAGAGGGAGAAACTTTAGAACCATTTGTGGTTAAGCATATCACTAAGGGTGGACGGATTTTATATACATGGTTAACTTTTACAATACTAAAAGATGAGGAAGGAAAACCATACGCTGTCGCCACAACGGAACAAGATATTACCAGGCGAAAACAGGCAGAAAAGGATCTATTTGAAAGTGAAGAGAGATATCGTACAATGATTGAGGCTCTCGGTGAAGGAGTGATAGTTATTGATTCTGAAAATAAGTTTATTATCACAAATCCTGCTGCGGAAAGAATTTTTGGTGTGCAACCTGGGGGATTAATTAATCGTAGGCTTGATGAATTCGTAGGTGAGGAAAATCTTAGTAAAATTAAAGATCATCTGGAGCTGAGCCCGGAGGAAAAAATTGCTGGGTATGAGATAGAAATAATTCAGCCAGCGGGGAAAAGAAGAATACTTAATGTCACAACTACACCGAGAAGTGATGGGAATGTTAAAGTAGCCGGTATCCTTGGGGTCTTTCGTGACATAACTGAGATCAAACGAATGGAAGAAGATATGATAAAAGCGAATAAACTTGAATCTATTGGTCTTCTTGCCGGAGGTATAGCCCACGATTTTAATAATATTCTAACCATAATTCTCGGTAATCTTACGCTTGCTAAAATGTTTTTGAAAGAGGATGATAAGATATATAAGCGAATTGATGGAGCAGAGAAAGCATCCCTTCGCGCAAAGGGCTTAACTAAACAGTTTCTTACTTTTACAAAAGGTGGTGCGCCTGTTAAAAAAGTTACTTCATTATCTGATTTAATCATGGAGTCGGTTAATTTTTCAATAAGAGGCTCAAACGTAAAGTGCGAATTTGTTCTGCAAGATGATTTATGGCCACTCGAGATTGATGCAGGACAGATCAGCCAGGTAATTAATAATCTTATGATTAATGCTGCTCAAGCAATGCCTAATGGAGGAGTAGTTAAAATTAAAGCCGAGAATATTAGTATAGATTCGCGAGATGGTTTACCTTCGAAAGAAGGCAAGTATGATAAAATAACTGTTGAAGATGAGGGAACGGGCATTTCAAAGGAAAATTTGCAGAAAGTATTCGATCCTTATTTTACAACGAAGGAGAAAGGTAGTGGTCTGGGATTAAGCACATCGTATTCTATCATTAATAAACACGATGGATTACTATCTGTTGAATCTGAATTAGGTAAAGGAACCACATTTTATATTTATTTGCCAGCATCTTCGATGGAAATGCTTGAAAAGAAGGTGGAAAAAGATACTCCGGTGGTGGGAGCTGGAAAAATACTATTAATGGATGATGATGAGAAAATCCTTGATGTCGCTGGAGCTATGCTGGAAAAAACCGGCTACTCTGTAGAATTTTCCAAAGATGGTTCTGAGGCTATAACATTATATAAGAAAGCAAAAGAATCCGGAAAGCCATTTGATATAGTGATAATGGATTTAATAATTCCCGACGGAATGGGAGGCAAAGAGGCAATTAATAAACTCATTAAAATAGATCCTGGAATAAAAGCTGTCGCATCCAGTGGTTACTCAAACAATCAAATAGTGTCCGATTATAAGAAATACGGATTTTCCGGAGCGATTGTTAAACCCTATAGTGTTAAAGAACTGAATGAACTACTGCAAGATTTATTAAAAAAGCCAAGAGAGGCTAATTAAGTTTCCTCAAAATGGTCAACAATTCATTAGCTTTTTGCATATTGCCAACTTTTCCATACAGCCCTATTAACCGTTTCAATACATCTTCATCATTTGGAGCTCTCAATGCAATAGTCTCGTAGATTTTAATTGATTCACGAAATTTTTTTTGTTGTATTAATAGTGTTCCTATTGAGTTCAAATATTGTAAATCATCATATGTAAGATTATTGAGTTTGGTTAAATACTCCTGCATTAGCTGGAAATTGCCTCTTCTTATATATATTTCAATCAACCGTTTTATTACATCGGTATTATCCGGATTTTTTTGAGATGACTTTTTGAAACACTCTAAAGCTTCGTCAATTCTTCCATTTTTGTAATAAAGAGATCCCAGAGTTAGTAATATTTTATCTTCGTTAATAAGAATATCTGATGAAAGAGTTGTTTTACTATTCTGGATTTTCTTTGTCATTGTTAATAACTTTTGAAGCCAATTAATTGCTTTTTCGTCTTCTTTTTTAGCAACTGATATTTTGTAAAGCAGGTAATATCCACTCGCTTGAATAGGTTTCAAGCTAGTGGATTTTTTAGTATATTCAAGAGCCTCTTCAACTTTATTCAGCTTCAACAAATTTCCACTCATAATATTAAGAAGTGAAGCAGTCATATCCGGTTCAAATTGTTTTAAATTGTATGCTTTGTGGTAGTGAACTAATGCCTTTTCAGGCTTATCCAACATCCCATAGTGCTGAGCCAGGGTATAATGCGCATAGGCGTTATTTGGAAATTCTCTTACCATTTTTTCAAGGAGCTTCTGGTTCCTTTTAACTTTTTCTTCCGCTTTTTTCCCCTCTAAACTATAGCCTATATGATGAAGACTAATATTTGAGTCCCTTTCTACTCCTTTTAATTTTGCAACGCTTGGGGATATCTGTTCATGAATTCGTCCTGAAAAACTAATTCTTTTATAGTTATTAAATAGGCGGTGAGCATTGGAAAGAGAATAATTCTTTCCATTTTTTTTTATATTGTAAATGTGTATTTTGTAGATCACTGGCTTACTTTCAAACTTCATTAGATTTTTAAATTCGGGAATAGACTCTGGTAATAGCCTTTCATCGGCATCCATCCAGAGAATCCAATCACCTGTTGCATACTTAATAGATTCATTCCGAGCAGCAGAGAAATCATCACACCATTTAAAATAGTGAACCTCTGCCCCGTATCGTTTGGCAATCTCAACAGTGTTATCTTCAGAGCCAGTGTCTACGATAACAATCTGGTCAACAATATCCTTTACGCTTTCTAAGCAATCTGGCAGGAATCTCTCTTCATTCTTTACAATCATACAAAGTGAAAGAGTCTGGGGCTGCTTTGCTTTCTTCATCCGATCCTCATAAAAGGGCTATCTTGCATACGATCAATTAGAATGGCATTGAATGATATTTCCCGAGCTTGTTATCAATTCTAATTGTTTCCAAATTGTTAAAAAGTTCTGAAATATTTCTACACATTGATTGGATTGAGTCAAGGTATTTTACTTTATTGTATTCAATTGATCTCACATATTTTCTGTTTCTATTTAGTGGCAAAAACTGTACCATTGAAGCAATAGAAGTTACGATACTTAGCAATATTATTTCAATTCCTGTGCTCTATATAGACTTGATGATTTTTCATGACTCATTTATAGGTGGTGAATTAAAAGGTAAATTTTTCCCGTTATGAAATAAGTGGTTGGTACTTACAAACTTTATCAATAATCACTCCTTTTAGAAACTGTGAAACAAACATTTTTTTATTCTATAGAGTACTTTCTAAGTATATTTTAACTCAGAAAAGTGAGAACCTGGAATTTTCTGATAGATTTTCTTTTAGTACATACTTTTGAATACAAACCGGATATAGATTAATTTTTCCCTTATGAAACTGTAGTACTTATAATCCGTGTGTCCGGGGAGTCACTGTACCGCTACAATTATTAAGTCCTTTATAATCTGTGAATTATGGGGGACTTTTTTTTCTAAACCATTTATACATATTGCGCATATTCAAATAATTGGTGGAAATTATTAATCCTATAAAGTATCTTACGGCAATTGATGGAAATGATATTTTCCATTTTTTTATTAATAGATATAAAGATTGAGTAGAGAATTGGTAATAATAAGGAAATCCGTTCTTAAAATTGATGGTATAGGAAAGGTTCTATTAGAATATAGCAAACGTGCAAGGAATGTTAATATCTCTGTGAAACCGTATAAAGGAGTTCGCGTTGCTGTTCCTTATGGAGTGTCATTAAAGTCTGCTGAAAAATTTGTCTATTCTAAATTAAATTGGATTAGAAAAAACCTAGAGAGAGTGAAACAATATGAAAGTAAAAAAATTACTTGTGATGGATCAAAGGTTATAACAACACGTCGTCATATATTGAGTTTCACAGCAATAAATACTGAAAGGCTCTCAATTTTGATTAAAAATGGGATTGTCAACATTCGATATCCTGAATCACTCCAAATGACAGATGAAAGAGTTCAAAGAGCCATCCAGGTTGGTGTTGTAGAAGCATATAGGATAGAAGCAAAAGAATATTTACCAACAAGAGTTGAATATTTAGCAAAAAAGCACGGATTTATTTACAACAAGGTTTTTATTAAAAATATGAAATCTCGGTGGGGAAGTTGCTCCTCGAAAAATAATATAAATCTTAATCTCCAATTGATGCGACTTCCCAGTGGATTGATTGACTATGTTATCTTACATGAGTTGGTTCATACAAAGGTCAGAAACCATAGTCCGGATTTTTTGATAGTTTTAAACAATGTAATAGAAGATGCTCAAGATAAGAGAAGACAGCTAAAGAAATATAGTCTATAATTTTATAGGTTCAGTAACGGAGTTCAAGAGCTGGATATAAATTTTTAAATTTATCCTAATAAAGTTAGAAAAACACCTGCAGCAACAGCAGACCCAATGACACCTGCAACATTCGGTCCCATTGCTGGCATTAATGGATTTACTGTCCCATCAGTATTATCGGAAACAAATTTCTGTACAACTCTTGCTGCCATAGGTACTGCAGAAACACCTGCTGCTCCAATACAGGGATTGATTTTTTTACTGCCCGGCATAAAGAGATTAACCAGTTTGGCAAATAGTATTCCACCGGCAGTGCTAAAAGCGAATGCTAAGATACCGAGGATGAGGATCATTAATGTCTTTAAATTTAAAAAATGTAAACTGTCCATTGTCGCCCCAACTACTAAACCAAGAAAGATAGTAACAATGTCTATTAATGCTCCGCCGGCAGTTTTTCGAAGCCTCTCCGTAACACCACATTCTCTAATAAGATTTCCGAACATAAGCATACCTATCAAAGGGGCACTGGAAGGAACTCCTAATGCAGCTACTATACCGGTGATTATTGGGAAAAGAATCACAGCGGTTTTAGAAACCGGCTTAGTTTGCGGCATATCTATATATCGTTCTTTTTTAGTGGTTAGTAGCCTGAGGATAGGAGGCTGAATAATTGGGACAAGAGCCATATAGCTGTATGCAGCAACTGCAATAGGTCCAAGAAGGTGAGGCGCAAGCTGGCTCGTAATAAAGATAGAGGTAGGACCATCAGCTCCGCCAATAATTCCAATAGAAGCCGCTTCCCTGTAACTGAATCCAAAAAGATAGGCTGCGCCAATCGCAGCTACAAATATACCAAGCTGTGCAGCAGCACCAAGCAAAAATGTCATAGGTCTTCCCAGAAGAGGACGAAAATCTGTTAGGACTCCTATTCCAAGAAAAATAATCGGAGGCAAAAGTTCAGTTCTTATCCCCTGCTTGTATATTAAAGCGATAATACCATTCCCATACGAACCCAGGTCAGCCAGGGGGAGATTAGCTAAAATTGTACCAAAACCTATTGGTATTAAAAGAAGTGGCTCATATTTTTTTACAATTGCAAGGTATATAAGAGTACCTGCAATAATGAACATCACCAGATTTCCCCAGGTTAGATTAGCAAAACCTGATTGTTGCAATAATTGATTAACTGTTCCCACTGTTTTATGCTTTCTTCTCTATTGTAATGATTGGTTTAGTAGAATCCACTTCGTCCCCAATTTTAACATCTACCGATAAAACTACACCGTCATAAATGGTTTTTATATCATGCTGTGCTTTCATTGCTTCAACCGCAGCAATAGTTTGCCCTTTTGTTACTAAATCACCCTTTTTTACCATGATATCTACAACCTCAACACTTCCTGCAAAGGTTGAAAATACATGTACCTGGTTATTGGATGGAACAGAAGGAGCAGGGCCGGATTCGGTTTCAGTGGTTAGTTTGACATCTGGTTTCCCTTGTGGCTCAACTGTTACTAAAAATGTATTTGTTTTCCCATTTCCAACAACCGTGCATTTTGAAGTTATTGGACCGGAAATAATTGCTTTAGCAGAAGACGGTACTGAAACTGGTTTTGGTTTTTCTTTTTTCTTTAAAGGAATGTCGATTTTTGCTTTACCTGTAAGAAGCCTTATGCCCTCGTTAAGTTCCATCTTTTTGCCCGGTACCATTGCCCCAACTACCATGAAAATGTTATCGTCCGTGATAGGAAGTCCCCTCTCTTCAAGGGCTTTCTTAGCAATCGAAATATTGTCGGGAACAGCCTTAAGTGGATCACCATCAAAAACGGGGAGATTCAACTGTTCTGAAGCTTTTTTAATTACATCCGGATCAGGAGGTAATGGCGTATTGCCAAAATATCCCAATACTGCTCTTCCAAAACCGGGGTCAATTTTTCCCCAACGACCGTAAAGTATATTATTAAAAGCCTGCAGCCAATACTGTTGGCTTCCCGGTGTAACGCTTGTCCATGCACCGCCCGCTTCTACTACAATCGGGAATTCTGCAAGTATATCACTATAGCGGTCTAACAGTCCTGCTCTTGCCATCATATGAACGTTAGGACCAATTGCTCCACCAGGCATAGGGAACTTAATTACTCTTGCATCTGCAGTGGTAGTCACGGGATTAAAATTGTAGTCCTTAAGACTTTCGTTAAGGATTTCCTCAATGATGTACATTTTAGAATCATCGATATCAAGTGAGTATCCTGTGCCTTTTAAAGCGTGGGACATTGAACGAACATCTGGCTGAACAGTCCCGCTTGCCATTGGTCTAACAGAAAGGTCTATACCATCAACGCCTCCGGAGATTCCTGCCATATAACATGCAACAGCCATGCTTGCCGTGTCATGAGTATGTAACCAGAGTGGCATCTCCGGTGGCATAATTTTTTTCAGTTCAATTGCAGTATCATAGATTGTCTTTGGATCGCATGTACCACTTGCATCCTTAAGACAGAGGCTATCAATTCTAACATTACTATTTAGAAGTTTTTTACCTATATTAACATAGAACTCTGAAGTATGTACTTTATCCGATTTGAATGGTAATCCCATCAAAGCAATACATACTTGATGATGTAATCCAGCTTCTACTATTGGCTGCCCTGTCTTTATAAGGTTATCAACATCATTCATGTAGTCAAAGTTGCGGTCCCATGTGGTTCCAGCTTTTTTCATTAATTTTGCTTGCAAAGTCAAGGTTTCAAGGTTTTGTATTGTAAGTGTAACACCTGATACAGAACGAGTCAATATTTGCAAATCGATGTCTGGACCTACAGATTCACGTATTTTTCTCATAGTATCGAAGGGATTTTCCCCGAGATAAAATAGCGGTGCCTGATATCTTGCTCCACCTCCGAATTCAAAATGTCGTATCCCAACTTTCTCTACAGCGACTTTCATTGCTGGTAAAAAATCCTGGAGCCTTACCTTGCCGCCAAAAGAGCTTTGAAGACCATCACGAAATGTCGTTAACATTACTCTAATTTTCTTTGGAGTTTTTGTATAAATCATTTTATCTCCTCTATTTTTGTAATTTTTGAGTTAGGGAAAATTGAGCTCATTGTGCTGCTTACTGCAGCTATAACAATAGGGTTAATAGCTGAAGATTTTTCTGGAAATATTATTACAATTAAGTGCATCACGATGGCAAGAATGAGTAGCAAAAGGAAAACAGCTAAAAATGCTGAGATACAAATTGTTAATAAGCTACTTGTTGTTATCATCTATATTTCCTCCATGATTGTTTATACAGTAAAATGTGATGAATCTTTATGTGTTGTTAATAGTGGTTTATTCGATTTTCAATAATGCAAATCAACTTTTTAAACTTTTGGAAATTACAAAATATGCTAAATAATACGCAAGATAATCTTGAAAAATATCAAATAACAGTGAAATTGGAATTGTTTTAAAGTTACAAAAATCAAATACTTTTTAAGAAAAATTCTTACACTGTTCTGGAATTGGTTTAAGATGTTTGAATTTATCCGAGATATTTAAAACTATAGTTTCTTTTTTTACTATCTGTTTAAGCATCTTGGCTTTCGATGATTAATCTTCCATTAGAGATTTTGGGCTCAATGTCCTCTAATATCAATTCAAGATTTTCTCCAATACCTTTTACTTTACCGCTGTACTTTACGACAACAGTTTCTTCAGGAGTATCTCTGCAAACTTTAACATACTTTCCGATGATTAAGGACCTTTTGATATAGATGTTCAGCAGTTTGTTGTATTTGCCATTAAGCAAGTTCTTAATATTTTTGTTCAGAAAGTGAATTAATCGATGAAAAATCAGTTTCTGATTGAATGATTTTTTACTCTTAGTAAAATCTGAAAGAGACGCTACTTTAGGCACAAAGGGTGTTGGAGATATTCCAGGAGTTGTATTCACATTTAATCCAATTCCGAGTATTGCCCCTGTTATAGTTTTGCCCTGGCTCTGTGTATATGCTAATACTCCACATACTTTTGAGCTATCTATAAGTATGTCATTAACCCATTTTACCATAGCTTTTCGCTTTAATTCCTTTATAGAATCAATTGTCTGGATGACAGAAACTGCAGATACGATTAAAAATCCCGTTGAGAAATGTTCGACCTCTTTTTGTGGAGCAATAAAAGCAGAAAGGTGAATATTTCCCTCCTCAGTGCTCCATGATCTGTTTTTGAATCCATGGAAACCAATGCCGGATTTTGCTAAACAGAGTATTC
Organism: Fidelibacterota bacterium; assembly: GCA_030665885.1. Classification (GTDB taxonomy): domain Bacteria; phylum Fidelibacterota; class UBA2242; order UBA2242; family UBA2242; genus BS750m-G69. Next base: position 4,697 of record DAOUYY010000034.1, on the reverse strand, counting down.
TGTCCGGGAGTTGAATATTTTCTTGAGCTAGTTTTATAAAAATGTCGAACTGGGAATCCAAAGCGGTTTCAACTAGAAGAAGATATTTCCAACTGTTTCTTGTGCGGAGATTACACATATAAAGATCTTTTTTTTGAAGGAGTTTTTCTGTAAGTACTCGTATCTCATTATTAACGTTTTCAGCTGAGACCTTGGTCCATTTATTTGAGTAGAGTATTTCCTCAGCAAAATTCAGACTATCTGTATATACTATCATTGATTAAAAATAAATTGTACAGTTGAATAAAAATATAAACGTTAGTGCGAAAAGTCTTTTAAAGATTTGTTCAGTTCTAAGAGCATGGTCCTGGTAATAGAAGTATCTTTATATGCTTCTTCTATCAAATCGGAACTGTTTTTTAATAATTCAAAATCCTTTTTCCGACATGTAATTAAATTTCCAAGTGATTCTTTTATGGCTATTCCTAGTATAATCTGGTTTTTTCCTTTTTTAAAATAGCATTGAGGTCTGTTAGTCCTTTTTGGGAAAAATGCTGCAATATATTCATCAGATTCCGGGTAATATTTCAATAAAATATTAACTCGACCTTCGGATTCTTTACCCTTTAGTGAGTTAATGTATTCTCCGAAATTGTGTATATTGGAATATCCTTTAATATTTTTACTGATGTGTAAAAGCTTATCCATGTAGAATCGACAAAATTGTAACATTATATTAGAGTTTTTAGTTGTAACAACATGAATCGGTTGTAAATAATTTTCAGCTGAAAAAAGTTTACAATTATGTGTCGAAATGATATTGTTTAAATAAGCATTTCCAATTGATTTACCTGCTAATAATGCCTGTATTTGCTGTTCGCCAATTAATTTATCCTTATATCCTGCCTGAAAATGAAAGTGAGGGCTGGATGCACCGGCGAGAGCACCATTAAAGTAAATTGAGAGGTGAAATAAATTTGTTGCAATTTCGACCATGTCCTGAAAATGTCCTGTTAAGATTTGCTTCTCATGTTTTACAGAAGAAATTGTAAGATCACCCGGAAGTGTAATACCAGGATTCGCTAAAACTATGTACTTTTTATCTTTGATGAGTATTCCACGTTGTCCTTTATCTAATTCGCAAAGAAGGCATCTTTCCGGATTAATATTATTAACATTATTCTCAAATGTGTTGGATTTAAGACTTGGAGTTCTGGTTTTATTTAAAACCAATTTAACAGGTATGCCATTAACTTTAACTTCAGCAGATTGCCCTTTTGAAAAAATTTTCATGTTATTTATTAATCCAGGCCAGCCAACAGTTGGATCCATCTGCTGCAAAAGCATGGCTTCAATACGGAGATTATTGTCTATTTTACTGTTTTTATGTTCTAATTTCATGAAAAAATCAGTTAGTTCAGAGTCTGTAAGATGTCGATCTTTTATCATCATATTAGAATAGTAAGTTTAAGTCATTAATTTATTTTTTATTTATTTTCATAAGTTTTTCTCAAAGGAGTTCCAATTTAGTAACAATTCTTATCATAACTCAAAATAATTGAATGCCATGTAAAAAATACAGGATAGTATAGCAATTAACAAAATGTTTCTTTTGAGATATTAAATGCTTTTTGTATTTTTTCTAAATTCAAAAATGAAAGGAAGAGTTTAAAATGGAAAATGTAAAGAATCATATCTGGCTGCAATTCTTTTTTATTTTATTAGTTTCTTTATTTCTTATACAGGAATGTGAGAATAAAAGAGCGAATAATAAAGAAGAGTCTGTAAAGAGCATAAATTGGATTTACGATGTTGATTCTGCATTATCTATGGGAATGGGAGAGAATAAGCTGTTGATGATTGATTTTATGGCTGAATGGTGCCCACCCTGCCATAAAATGGAGGACTCAACTTTCAGACATCCTGAAGTGGTTAAAAAAACATCATTATTTATACCGGTAAGGATTGATGTTGATCGACAAAGAGAAATAGCAATTAAGTATAATGGTAATGCTCGTAAGTATGGCGGAATCGGAATTCCCAACATATTATTTATGAATAGTGATGAAAAAGAGATCAAACATATTGTAGGATACTATGATTATGAAGCATTTCTTGCTGTATTGGACTCAGTACTTAATGAAAATGTGCTGGACAAAAGAAAGTTGTAGTAGGTAATCATTTTGATGAAACACCTTTACATTATTGTTCTTCTAGTTATTATATTTGTTTCCCTAAATACACTAGCAGTAGAAAGCGTCCATATTCCAGACAAACCAAAGTGGATATGTGAAAATTCACCTGATATGGGAAATTGTGATACGATTAATTTATGGGAACCTCGAGTGACAGCAGGTTATTGGAATGATAACCTTTTCTGTCAAAACTTTGTCAATAAAAAATTACTTGATAATAGTATCGGTGGTAGTGATGATTTTATTACCGCCAGTTTGTGGTTACGTTTTTTATGGGGAGATCAGATACACAATTGGTTTTTAGACTGCTACTATAATATTTTGACTAATAAAATTGAGAATTATAGAACTGATCTACTGATCTTTTTACTATCATTTGAGAAAGAATTGTCCATAGGGATTCTAAAGGTAGGAGCTGGCTTTGTACAGAAAGGTAACTTTGGAGGCGGTAAGCTTCAAAATGGATATCATTCTCTTTTTAATTATAAACAGCTCCAGATACCATATTTGGAAGATAGGGCAACTGAATTGCTCTTACGGTTTGATATTGAAAGAAGATTACTAAGCTTTAATTCGTTGAATATTAACGCCTATCTCACGGACTCATATACTAAAAATATTATGCCGAAGCATTTTGAGTTGGGATTACTCACTAATTATGAAATTTCCCAAAGAAGAAGTGAATCTTTATGGAATTTTGAATTTTATTTCGGTTATGTCAATTATTATGATCGAAATATACCAATTGGTAAATTGTTTGACAGTGGGTTCACCTCAGGAATGCTACTCTCAAGAGAAATTTCAAAGAAATCGAAAATAGCAGTCTGGATAACTAAAGGACAATACGGAATCTGGAAAGAACCACAGTTTGGGATTCTTTTTTCTATTGGTCGTAATGGGGATAGCACACCTGACATTACTGATATAAAATTTCCATAAGATTTAAAAGAAGTATGAAAAAAGAATAGTGTTTTTAGAAAATCTAATTTAAACTTTCAGCGGAGTTGTTTCTGAAAGGATTATGGAAGAGAAAGGATAGATTTTTATAATAATGATATTTTTTGGAGATTTATTATGATGCTTCAAATAAAAGACCTTGCTGTTTCAACAAATGGTCAAAGTATTTTGAAGAATATCAATCTTGAAATTGATAAAGGAGAAACAGTAGTGCTTTTTGGTCCCAATGGATGCGGCAAAACCACTTTACTGATGTCTATAATGGGATTAGGCGGTTATAAGATTGAAAAAGGAAAGATTATCTTTAAGGGGGAAGACATTACTAATATACCAGTTTATGAAAGGGTTAAATTAGGTATTGGAATAATGTTTCAACGCCCTCCCACGGTTAATGGTGTTACAGTCCGTCAACTTGTAAAACTTTGTGGTGATGAAGATTTGGATGTTGAAGAAATAGCAGGTACTCTCAGGGCAAATTCTTTTCTTGATCGCTCGGTTAATGACGGATTTTCTGGTGGAGAGATAAAACGTTCGGAACTGTTACAGCTTACAGCACAAGAGCCTGAATTAGTTTTACTTGATGAACCCGAATCCGGTGTAGATGTAGAAAATATTGCTCTAATTGGAAAGGCAATTAATAAACTCCTTGATAAAGGAGTAATGAAATACAGCAACGGTTTATCTTTGAAAGAACATCATACTCGTCGCTACCGTTCAGGTCTTATCATTACTCATACCGGATATATACTTGATTATGTACCGGCTGACAGGGGAATTGTCTTTATGAATGGACATGTGGTTTGTGGTGGTAATCCTTTTGAAATTCTTAATATAATCAGGGATAAAGGTTTTGAGGAGTGTAAGAAATGCGACAAAAAACACAAAAGACAAATCCAGTAAACGAAATTTTACTTGAAAACCTTGTTGAAGAAAAGGATTATGAGCATCCTTATCAGGAAGATTTATCTTTAATATCTCAGGAAGATAAAGAACGAATGCTCCATGCCGGAGTTAATCTCAATTCAAAAGAGCGTTCTGGTACTTTTATAATGAAAGATCAATCGGTTATACATTGCAATATAAAGCAGCCGGGAATAGAATTATTAAGTACCAGTGTCGCTTTGGAAAAGTACGATGGCTTAAAAAATTATTGGTGGAAGCTACTGTTACCTGATACAGATCGTTATACGGAGCATGTCAAAAATCATGATGCCAGAGGATATTTTATTCGTGCTAAAGCAGGTGCTAAATCCTATTTCCCTGTTCAATCGTGCCTCTTTTTAGAGGATCCGGGTGTCGTTCAAAGTGTACATAATATGATTATTGCTGAAGAAGGTTCGGAATTAGAAATTCTTACAGGCTGTACTTCGAATGAAAATTCAGAAACCAGTAGAGCTCATCTTGGAATTTCTGAGATTTATGTAAATAAAAATGCCAAGGTGACTTATTCCATGATCCATAATTGGGGCGAAAATATACAAGTTCGCCCGAGAACAGGAATTATTGTTGAGGAAGGTGGAACTTTTATATCGAATTATATATGTATCAGACCGGTTAAAGATGTTC
>DAOUYY010000137.1 GCA_030665885.1 Fidelibacterota bacterium | reverse complement strand
TATACTTTGCAGTTTTAGAAGAGTGTTCCGATTCTTCTAGCAACAAGTCTGCATTTACTTGCATTCCGCCAAGAGGATTTCTAATCTCGTGCGCTACTGAAGCGATTAGCTGTTTGTTTTCTTTTTCTCTTTGATCAATCTCAGATTGCATTTTTTGCATGGTTTTACCAAGGAATCCTATTTCATCATTACGATTCTCAAGTGAAAATGATCTACCGCGTCCTTTTCCAATTTCAGAAGCAAATTGAGTGAGTTTATATAGAGGGTGAGTTAAAGTTTGAGATAGTATTAGCGATATAACAATACTTATTAAAAGAACTATTCCCCCAATGGTGAAGATTTGTCGGCGAAGTTTTGCAGTTTCCTGAAAAAAATCAGCATTAGCATCAATGGCTAAGATAGTAGTAGAACTGTCAGGAAAAGAAACCGGACAGAAGACAGATTTGTAATGATTTCCTGATCTGTCGGAGAATAGAGGTGAACTAACTGTTTTGCCTTCTAATGCTTGAGAGATTTCCCTTTTGTGAAGCATAACGGATTTGACTGCGCTTTCTTCCTTTCCTACAGATAGAATAATAATTCCTGATTCCTGAACAATATAGATTGTATTAGCGGAAAATTGTAATAAATGTCGGCTAAAGAATTGCTTTAGTGAGTCTTTTACAATAAGCGATTCTGGATATTTGTTTAGGAATTCAATCAGGGAAAAGTCTAACTTTTTTCTGAAGAGAGTAATATTAGACTTCATGTGCTGAGATAACTGTTTTTCCAAAGCTTGCCTGGTCTGCCAGTAAATCGGTACCGACAAAGATAGAATAACCAGTATAACAAGTGAGCCGGTAACTAAAGCAATTTTCCAGGATAATTTTCTCATTTCATTTTAAGTTAATTATATATTTTTACTAATGGCAGTTCTTTTGTTGGATACATATTATTAATTTTCAAAGGGTTTCGAATATTACTGCCAGAGCCATTCCGGTGGGATAAGTTTTTCCAATTTTATCAGAAGATTGGGTGGTAAGAGATTTAATCCTACCTGGTAGCTGGCATTCATCCAGCCGAAGCCCTCCTTTGTGATATAGTTAAATTCTGTTCCTATATTGCCATACTCTGCAAAAACAGCGTGAGAACGTTTTACAACATCAAATTTTTCCGGAATTGTTCCATTATAATCGGTAGCATTTCTTGTAATAGTATAAAGCCAGCGGTAAATCAATCGATAAGCGATTTCATCAAATCCGTAATTGAGAAGTCCCTGCCAGGCTAATATCTGGTGTGGAGCCCAGCCATAAGGGTAATCCCATTGACGTGCAGGGCGATTTTCTGAAAGATCGCCGCGAGATTCTTTCGTTGAGGCAGCAATACCTCCAGGCATCTCCAGCACAGGAATAGCAGTTCTGACAATGGATTCTGCCTGCTCCCGGCTTGCCAAGCCTGCCCATAAAGGATAGAAAACTGTGGCGCTTATATAGACTTTTCGCCGTTTGTTTACCAGGTCGTAGTCAAAGAATAACCCGTGCACAGGGTCCCACAAGTATTGATTAATTAATTCCTTTCTCTTTTTTGCTGCCTTGTACCATGTTGAACTCCTTTCAATTTTGCCGTCTTTTTGCATTAATGAATCGCTAAATAAGGTTTCTATTGTACGTGCAATATCTACTTCAATTTTATAAAGCAGAGAATTGAGGTCTATAGTAGCAAAATCAGCACAACGGTCGTCCCAACGATAGGTTTTATCATGTCCCGATTCTCTCATGCTACGATCATGGACAAAAAGTGTGTCTAACTCCGGGACAGTAATTTTGCCATTTTTGAAAGCTTCTTCAAAGTCGACTATGTTCATACCAAACTTCTTAGCATAAGGGGTATATACTGCATCAAAATGTCCCGGCTCTACTTCTATAGGAGGCCCGATCCCTTCTCCAAAGTATCGACTTAGCCCTATTTCTGTAAGTCTATTTTTGCCCATCCATACATTACGATACTCTTGAATAGCTGCTTGAAATGTATTCACTAACCATTTCTTGCTCATTTTATTTTTAGGAAGATGCTCATAAACAGCTAAAGCCATTGATGTTATAAATGGTGGTTGTGAACGTGTAAGGTAGTATGAACGGTTAGCATTGAGAATCTTTCCATAATAAGTAATTTCATAGACGAAGTTATCAACCATTGCCTTAGCCAAATCTACTCGACCATCTTCCAGTAATCCTAGCGTTTCGAAGTAGCTGTCCCAACCATACATTTCATTAAAGCGACCACCAGGTACTACAAAGGGCACACCTCTTAAACCTCCATTTGGCGTTCGTAGAAGAGCAAGTGTAAGCAATCCGTGATAGCCATTCCGACTCTGCACCCACTCAGGGGTAACAATCTCTGGCAAGCGAATAACTCTAATCTTCAACTCAGGATGTTGCCGGGAAATCTCTAAAAAGTACTCGTGAGCAACATTATCTTTATAAGGTACGTAAATATATTGAAATCCATCAATTGTAATAGTTTTCTTATCACTGAAGAGGGGAATAATACTCTCCTCGTCAATTCGTCTTGAAAGCTCATCCCAGTAGATTTCTCGAATGCAACGAGAAATTCGATGGACATGATTCTCAAAAATTCTTTCTTGATTTAATTTAGCAACCTTGTATCCATTATCCTGACATAGTTTAAGCTCTTGTAATAGATTTGAAAGGTAATAGGTGCCAATTATTTCATAACGGAGATTATTTTCACCGATGATCCAGAACTTCTTATCTCCACGAGTATTTCCTGTGAAATGGTCATCAATTGTAATTTTTTTATCACCATCTGTGTCTTCCTCATATACTAATCGCTGTATGTTCTTCTGTATATTAACCCAAATGTCGGAGGATAAGGTTTGTTGCGCATAAGAATGGATAATGCTGAGAATTATTAATAAAAAAAATGAAACTGATAATTTGTTGTTTTGTTGTATAACTTTGAATCTCTTTTTCATCATCACTGATACTCTATTTATAATATTAGTCGGTAATAATTTTTATTAAAAGCCTTGTCAGTTCCGCAAAATTTCTCAATTATAAAAATTTTAAAAAGGATTGGTATTTCTAATTTTCCTGTCATTTAAATTATAAAATAGGTTTATTATCTTACCCTGAATTTTAGCACCACCCGGATATAGTTTTCATTTCATAATTAAATATAGTATAAAAAATTTTCAATTCTATTATTGAGTCCATTTAAAAAAGATTTAAAATTGAAATATTTTGACCTAATTTTGAAAATCATAAAAACTGTTGAAACAGTTATAAGGCTTCTTAACTTACTATTAACCCCCAACTTAAGTTGGGGGTTAATAAAACACAGCCCAAATGACCCAACCGTTTCAACTGTTTCTTTCTGTAGAATTATACCTTTTTTTAGTGGACTCATTATTTGAATTTTAAGATTGTGGTTTAGTTTGCTCAAAACAGTTTTTTTTCATTTTGAAATAGATTAAATTCATCACCATTTGAAATTAATTAGGTGCTTATGAAAATTGGAATTCGAAAAGAAGATAAGAACGAGTGGGAGGGAAGAGTCCCTCTAATTCCTGAACATGTAAAAGAACTTAATCAAAATTACGGTATTAAGTTTATTATTCAACCATCAAATATTCGAGCATTTAGTGAAGAAGAATATAAAAAAGCAGGTGCAATAATTCGTGAAGACCTTTCTGAATGTTCAATTATTATAGCTGTAAAAGAGATACCGGAAGATTTTTTCATCCAGAATAAAGCTTACATATTTTTTTCGCATACGATTAAAGGTCAACAGTATAACATGTCTATGCTTAAACGCATGATGGAACTTAAAGATACTCTTATTGATTATGAACGGATTGTTGACGATAAAGGTAAGCGTCTTGTTTTTTTTGGTCGTTTTGCAGGGATTGCGGGTATGATTAATACATTTTGGGCTTTAGGTCGACGCCTTGAGTGGGAAGGCAATAAAACACCATTTAGTAAATTAAAACAGACGCTTAATTATTCAAGTTTGGATGAAGTTAAGTCAGCTTATAAAGAGATTGGGGAAGTTATTATTAATAAGGGTTTGCCGGAAGATATTGTTCCATTAATAGTTGGTTTTGCCGGATATGGTAATGTTTCCAAAGGCGCTCAAGAAATATTTGATATATTCCCTTATAAAGAAATAGAACCAAAAAAATTAAAAGATTTCATCCAGAAAGGCAGTTTTTCAAATCACCTTTTATATAAAGTGGTTTTCAAAGAAGAAGATATGGTGCAACCTATTGATTCATCAATTTCATTTGGTCTGCAAGATTATTATCATCATCCTGAAAAATATACTTCAAGGTTTGAAGATTACCTGCCTTATTTGAAAGTTTTAGTGAATGCGATTAATTGGGACAAGATGTATCCGAAGCTTGTAACAAAAAAGTATTTAAGAACTATTTATAAAGATGGAAAAATATTTCCTTTAAAAGTAATTGGAGACATAAGCTGCGATGTTGAAGGTTCGATTGAGTGTAATTTAGCGACTACAGATTCAGGTAACCCTGTGTATGTTTATGATCCATTAAATCAAACCATAAGATATGGGATAGAAGGTAATGGTCCTGTTATATTGGCAATTGATAATCTCCCTTGTGAATTACCTAAAGAGTCATCATCGATTTTCAGTAGTGTTCTGGAACACTTTATACCTCGACTGGTAGAAATTGATTTTTCAGTGCCTTTTGAGAAAGTTAATATTCACCCGGAGATCAAACATGCTACTATTTTGTATAAAGGTGAGTTAACACCTGATTATAAATATTTATTGGAGTATTTGAATAGATCTAAATAATTAGTTGAGTGCTTGATTAGATACAATAATCTCTATTTCTTTTTGATTAACAAGAAATCGTATAAAAAATTATTGGAAGGAGAGACTAAATGAAGAACGTTTTAGTTTTAGGTGCTGGTCTTGTTTCAAGACCATTAGTAAGATATTTATTAGATGAGCCGGAATTCCATGTAAAAGTTGCGAGCCGGACTGTTAGTAAAGCTGAAAAGTTGATTCAAGGACATCCGAGAGGTAACGCACAGTCATTAAATGTAAAGGATACTGAACAATTAAGAGATTTAATTAAAGAATGTGATATAGCAATCAGCCTTTTACCCTACACCTATCATGTAAAAGTTGCTAAGATGTGTATTGAATTCAAAAAGAACATGGTAACAACTTCTTATATTAGTGCTCCAATGAAAGCATTAGATGAAAATGCAAGTAAGGCGAATGTATTAATTCTGAATGAAATTGGTGTAGATCCAGGAATTGATCACATGTCTGCAATGAGAATTATTCACGAAGTCGAAAATAGTGGCGGAAAAGTTGTTAGTTTTCGTTCCTATTGTGGTGGATTACCGGCACCTGAAGCCAATACAAATCCCTTCGGCTATAAATTTAGTTGGAGTCCGCGTGGTGTTTTAATGGCAAGTAGAAATGATGCGAAGTATCTGGAGAATGGTAAGGTCATAGAGATTCCTGGGAAGGAACTCTTCAAACATCATTGGCCATTGGAGATCGAAGGTGAGGGATTGTTTGAAACTTACCCGAATAGAGATTCAATACCATATATTGAGACTTATGGACTTAAATATGCTCACACAATGTTTCGAGGAACGATAAGAAACATCGGTTGGTGTGATACACTTTATTGCATTGCCAAGTTAGGTCTGCTTAATGATGCTGAAAGGGATGAGTTGAAAAGCATAACATTCGATGATTTGATAAGGAAATTAGTAAATACTAAAGAAGGAATTTCTACAAGTGAAGCAACTGAAAAGTTCCTTGGTGATGATGCTACTGAAAAAGTTTTGGATATGCTCGACTGGTTAGGATTATTTAGCAGTGAAACCCTTCCTGATGAAAATAATCTTCTTGATGTTATGACTGATAAGTTTCTTAAGAAGATGTCTTATGAAAAAAATGAACGCGATATGATTATTCTCTTTCATGATTTTATTGCTGAATGGTTGGATAAGAAAAAAAGAATCACTTCAACATTAATAGATTTTGGAATTCCCGGTGGCGATTCTTCAATGGCTCGCACAGTTAGTCTTCCGGCAGCTATTGCTACAAAGATGATCCTAAAGGGGAAGATCGATGTCACTGGTGTTCATGCTCCGGTGCTTCCGGAAATCTACAATCCGGTACTCGATGAACTGGAAACCATGAATATCGTCTGTAAAGAGAAAGAGTATTCTCTATAGACTTTTGATACTTCACAAATCTGTTTTATCCCGACGAATGTCAGGGTAAACGGGTTTTTATAGTTGAATTGTAGCTACGAATTGTCAAGTTCGTAGGTTGTGTCTTTCAGCTGACGGATTCGACGTTACGTGAAAAACCTGTTTAGTTCCGCTATTTATTGGAGAAGGAAACTGATTTAGTTCAGTTAAGAACAAGCCGATTTTTCCGAAGGTGTGTCTATGATGCACTAAGACCAATTGGTTTTTATTATCTTGTTCAGTTATTTTGTAAGATTACTCAGAATGGGATAAAAACACAATTCCCCAATTGCTATGAATGAGCCTTTAAGCACTACTTCCCAGTCTATATCGAGCACTCATTCCCAAGCCCCAGCTTGGGAATGGAAAATGGAATACAAAAGATAAAACTGATTTCAGAGCGCCAGGATTGGCTTTATTCAAGTGCGAGGAGTTTTTAATAGAGGGAATGTTTTTAAGCTTGGAGAGATAGAGTTGTAGGTTTGCGGTGTTAGCGTTCCCAAACTGGGGCTTGGGAACGAGATTATTATGCTGGAACTTAGGAACAAGGAAGAGAAAAGAGTCGGGGCTTGTGCCAAAGACATCTCTCCGAGAGGAATGAGATGTGTCACCGTACCTAGAATATTTCTTATATAGTCCTCCATGACTTCT
>DAOUYY010000181.1 GCA_030665885.1 Fidelibacterota bacterium | reverse complement strand
CCATGTGGATGATTATATCATTTTCATTCCGAAGGGTGCTGTTCCGGGACAGGTTGTTAAAGCTCGGATAACGAAGGCGACTTCAAATTACGGCGAAGCAAAGGTTCTGGAGATCATTAGAAAAAGTGATAATGAAATAATACCTCCATGTCCCTATTTCGGACAGTGCGGCGGCTGCAAACATCAGAATCTTCAATATGAGGAGCAGCTAAAGCAATTACACAATCAAGTCAAGGAACTTTATCATCATCTTGGTGGATTTAAGGAGACTGTGGTTAATTCACCTGCCCCCTCCGATAAAATATTCCGGTATCGCAATAAAATGGAATTCGCTTTTTCGAATAGAAGATGGCTGATGGACGATTTTGATGAAGAAAAACCCAAGGATTTTGCACTTGGTCTCAGAGCGTCGAGGAATTACTGGAAAGCAATTGATATTGGTGATTGCATTATAGCCCCGGAGGAATCTGGAATTTTACTTTCTTCTGTCCGTAGTTTTGCACTGAAGAGTAAAATTTCAGCTTACGATCAAAAAAGTCACGAAGGATTTCTAAGGCATCTCGTTATCCGGAAAGGACAGAAAACAGATCAACTGATGTTAAATATCGTTACAAACTCTGATTCACCTGAATTACTTATGCCTCTTGTAGATGAATTGTCTGAAAAATTGCCAAACCTCACATGTTTTGTAAATATGGTAAATAGAGGTGTTTCCGGGACTACAACAGGAGAGAAGACAAACCTGCTTTATGGAAAACAGTATATTGAAGAAAAATTTGGAGATCTTACATTTAAAATATCACCTAGTTCGTTCTTTCAAACCAATACATTAATGGCAGAGAAGTTATATGAAGTTGTTAAAGATTTTGCCAAACTCAAGAAAAGTGATATAGTCTGGGACCTATACTGTGGCACTGGAACCATCGCACTTTATTTGGCTTCGTGTGTCAAAAGGGTGATAGGCTTTGAGATTGTCCATGAAGCAATTAAGGATGCGAATGAAAACGCAAGACTGAATGGAATTGAAAATATAAGGTTCATCGAAGGAAACCTTGATAAACTGTTCCGAAAGGAACCTGAATTGTTGAAAGAATTGCCCTCTCCGGACTTGATTATAATAGACCCGCCCCGCAGTGGCATGCACCCGAAACTTGTTAATGATATTATAAAGATCCATCCACGTAAAATCGTATATGTGTCATGCAATCCTGCTACTCAGGTGAGAGATTTGAAATTAATTGTGGATGAGGGAAATTATAGAATCGATCCAGTCCAGCCGGTTGATATGTTTCCTCATACACCGCATATTGAAGTTGTTGCGAAACTTGTTTTGAGGTGTTAGCTCGACACGAAGACACGAAGATTTAAAAATTATTCACGAGGTCTTTTACATACTTTGCAATAGCCGGAGAAGCAGTTAAACCAGGCGACTCGATTCCGATTAAGTTAATTAAACCCGGCAAGCCTTTTTCGCTTTCCTCCTGTATAATAAAATCCCTGAATGGTTCCCCTTTTGCCTGAAGTTTCGCACGTATTCCGGACATTTCAGGTGAAATATCGCCGTAATCCAGGAAAGGTAAAAAATTTTTTGTGCTGTTAAAAAATTCTCCCTGATGCGCTGCATCTACATCATAATTAATGTCATTGACATAGAAAGCACTTGGCCCAAGCGTTAGTGTTCCGTCAAGCCGTAGTGTTGCATGAATACCGAGGTCGTTATCGCTGGGAGTGGGATAAATTAGATGTTTGATTTTCCCATTGTGCCGATTAGAAATACTAAAGTATTCACCTTTGCATGGATGGATCCGATACACGGCTTTGTCGATATCAATACCTGCCATTGAGGCGATTTTACCAGCTGTGACCCCAGCAGAATTGATAACTATTGAAGTTCCAATCTGAAAATGCTCTCCTTCAGAGTCAAGAATGTCCAGTATAAAGAAGTCATCATTTTTTTGTATCTCTGTAACTTCGGAATGGTAAGCAATAATAATATCGTTTGATTCTGATTGTGTTTCATAAAACTTCATTAATTGGTGAGTATCAATGATTCCTGTTTCGGGGCTAAATAGAGCAAAACTGGCTCTGATATTCGGCTCCAATTTTTTAATCTGCATTTCAGTAAGAAGTTCAAGACCTAATACGCCATTTTTCTTTCCCTGTTGAAAAAGAGATTCAACATTCTCCTTCTCTTCTTTTGTATTAGCCACAATAAGTTTACCTGTCTTTTTGTGGGGAATATCATACTTTTTGCATAGTTCGTACAACATTCGGTTTCCCTCAATACAAAACCTTGCTTTTAAAGAATCCTCAGGATAGTATATTCCGGCATGTATCACTTCGCTGTTTCTGGAGGATTCTTCCATTCCGAAATTTTCATGTTTTTCAATGAGAATGATTTCTTTGTTCATTTTTGAAAGCCGGTAAGCAATAGCCAGACCGACAACACCAGCGCCAATTATAACAATATCAACTTTATCCATAGTTTACCTTTGTACCGCGCCTCGAAGAGGTCCCTATGGGAAAGCTCTGCTTCGCAATTTAGTAATTTTATCAAAAATCTTAATCCGAAGCGGAGCTTCGGGGTACGTTTACCATTTTTCATAATGAATGCATTTCTCATCGAACTGTGTGCGTGACTTTTTATCTTCTGCGGGATAACCGATAGCAATTATACTAAGAAGTTCTATTTCGTCAGGTAGCAAGAGCAGCTCTTTTGCAGCAATTTTTTTAGAGTCTATAGGATAACATCCAAGCCATACGCCGCCAAGCCCAAGTTCTGGAAGCGCTAATAAAATATTCTCTGTTGCCGCTGAACAATCCTGAATCCAGAGGTCTGGAGAAATCTTTTTATTCCCGCAGACAGCAATTGCTAAAGGAGCTTGATAAAGCATTTTGCCGTAAGGATGAATATCCGCTATGTGATCAAGGTTGCTTCGGTTTTTAATGACAATGAAGTACCAGGGTTTGTAATTATGCGCAGATGGTGCTGCCATTGCTGCTTCCAATATAGATTTAATTTGTTCATTGCTCACAGGCTCGTCAGTATATTTTCTTATACTACGGCGTCTGAAAATGTAGTTGAGAGACATATCACTTCTCCTATTTTTTTAATAATCTATACAAGTTGCCGAAATGTTGCATAAAACTTCTATATTCAACATTCCTTATTCATCATTCACTCATGCTTTAATTAAGTGGAAAGGATCATTATTTTTTATTTAGCCCCCATTTACTCCATGACAGAAAAATCAGCAATGGGAGTGCGACGATTGAAGTGAAAAATATTGTGATCGTTGAGTTACCCGTAATCCCGAAGAACAGGAAAGATAGAACCAAGATAGCAGGATGGGTAAATAGAAGATAAAAACTAAGATTGATAAGAGTAAGAGTGTAAAGTAAAGCAAGAAGAATTAGGGTTCCGGTTGAAATAGTAATTAGAAAACGTTTTTTAACAGTATCCTTTTTTGAAGGGATTTCTTTTACAATTTCAGGGGCTTTCCCATAGTGTTTCTTGCAATACCAGATATTCTTTTCCATAACGTATGGAACCGGATTAGATTTATATTGCCATAAGGTATTTACAGGTTTTGTGTTTGCTCTTCCACAGACAGCGCATGGTTTCCCGTCAAAAAATGGCTTTGTGTGTAACCATGCAGCGCCCAATATTATTATATGCAGAAAAATAATAATTGTTAGTATTTTAGGGTTGCTGCCTTGAAAAATTGTTCTTATAAATATTTTAAACGTATTAAGCAGTATTCAGAAATTTACTGTTTTGCCTATATGTAGGATTTCTGAGGATACACAAAGAAGTATACATGCCCAGTTTAAATACGATGAATAGTATAATAATTGCTAATTCTGTTGTGTTTTCAGTTTCAAATTGTCATTACGCAAATTTTTTAAAAAGGAAATATAATTATCAGGCAATGCCCAATATAGAGCCTGGTCAATTACAAAATTTAATATGGACTGACTGGGCGCAGGATCATCGTCATTTGCCGTAATATAAACAAAGGCTTCATCCTGCCGCCCGTTTTTAAACATTACGGTCTTATTTATTTTTTCAAAATTACCCAGATTAAGTTTCTCTTTCTTATCTAATAGATGAATATCTCTGGATGATAGACACCATATCACCCCCCAGACGTAATTATTTATATCTTCAACAATAGTTGCTTTTCCCTGTGAGTTAAATGTAAAACGGTGTTTTTTTAACTCCGCAATGCCTTCAAAAGAAACGCCAGGACAGATTTTCCTGACAATATCTTCACTCATATTATCAGCATATGCAAAATAGAGATGGCTGGATAACATATTTCTCCTTTATTCTCATGATTAAAACTCTCTTTTCAAATTTCAACTAATAGTATAGAAAAAGCTGTTATAAAAGCAAACTGAAATTTTAGACACTTTAAATATTATTTGTGATTAGTTCCTGAGGTTGGTGTAATAAACCTCCAGTTTATCAGAGATTTTAGCTTGGATTATTCATAAATTTATGCCACGAAGGCACTAAGTCACTAAGAATATTAAACATAGAAATAATTTTTTCTATAAACTGATTTTTTTTAAATAAACCTATGAACATTTGTTTTAACATAATTTTTATTAATACTTTGTGCCTTGGTGTCTTTTTCCAACGGAATCCCTCTGGGAGTAGCTCATGAATTGTTCAGGTTAGATGAATTAGAGGTAGTTTCTATTCACTGCAATCATTTGCAGTGTTAATGATAGAATAATCCAGATAAGTTTGTGAATATAACTAACACATCGATTTATAGATTTGATTTTTTAGGGGAGAAAGAATATCCGATGCAATCGATTGTTTCATTAATGTTCTTGACATTTCTTTCCATTGCTTGGTGTATTTTATATAGTAATTCATCTGAAGATTCAATTTTGCATTTTCTTGAAATACAGAATGGATTGTAATTTTTTCACGATATTGTTTTTGTAGGCTGTCATCATTTGAAATGATAAGATGATACAGATCTCTGATATGTTTTAAGAAGTAGTAATCACCTGAGAGATTATAAATAGTAGATTTAATTTCAGGTAATAAGAGAGGAGACTCATAATATATTCACATTAAATTCGGTCTTATTCCCTTGATTATTATATTAAGTGGATCGGTTTCAATACTAACATTTACACCTAATGGAAGTGTAAATCTGCGTTTTATATGACCATAAGCAAAATTGGTGATAACCGGGAAATTGTATCCATATAAAACATCTGTTAAATAATCTTCGAGTGTGAAAGAGCGGTCCGGATTTTTCGGTAAGCAATTTACGAAATGTCCGACGATTAAGCCCGCAATTTGATCGAATACATTATGAAGGCGTAAAATATTTAATGCCTTATCGAG
>DAOUYY010000056.1 GCA_030665885.1 Fidelibacterota bacterium | reverse complement strand
AATTAGAACGTGGTGTAGTAGGTAAATATCTTGATAATTTGATCGAATTAAGAATCGTTGAGCGCCGAATCCCTGCAACAGAAAATCCGCTTAAGAGTCGTAAAGGTATCTACATTATTAACGATAATTACTTCCGGTTTTGGTTCAGGTACATATATCCATATTTGACATATATTGAGGAAGGTCGAAAATATACAGTCATGGAAAAAATCAAATCGGATTTCCCAACTTATCTTGGGTATATTTTCGAAGAGGTCTGTCGTGAATTCCTGAAGTTAAACTCCCACCATATACCTTTTGAATATGATCGCATGGGTTCTTGGTGGGATAAGAACGAAGAAATTGATATTCTGGCATATAATAATAAAGGTGATAAACTTTTAGGAGAATGTAAATTCAGTAATAAAAAGGTTGGAACCGATATTCTGGATAACTTGAAACGTAAAGAGAACCTGCTGAATATTATTCATAAAACTACTCATTATATCCTGTTTTCGAAGAGTGGGTTTACAGATGCTCTTGAACAGAAAGCGTCCAGCGAAAATGTTATCCTTATTGAATTGAAAGAGATGTGAGGAGAGTTTACCTGGATTATTCACCACGAATAACACGAATTGTATATAAAACATTTGTTACAAAAACAGTACATTATGTAGAAAAACACAAATTTTTAATGAGTTTTGGAAATACACTATTAGAGGAAAAGCGAATGGTCACTGCAAACAGGTTCTGGGCAGTTACCAGGGGCTTTACTTATGCCACTCGTGTAGGAGTCCTGTTTAGCAGATTATATTACCTTGCAGAACTCACTAAAATAGAAAAAATGAAGAAAAACAATTGCAAATAAATAATATTATTGATGTCATTCTGAGGGTGACTTTAGTCCCCGAAGAATCTCGTAATTTCAGAGGAGATTCTTCACTCGATAAATCGAGATTCAGAATGACAGATTCAATTTTTATATTTGCGGTTGTCTTTGTTAAAATCATCAGATTTACTGAGTTCTGGCCTTGAGAATAAAACCTATAGTTGAAAAGAAATTAGTTCAAGTTCTTTGATTACATTATAATGTTTTGTATTTCCAGTTAATAATGGTAATCCATTTACTAACGCTGTTGAACAAATTAATGCATCTGCAAGTTGCAGTGAATGACTTAGGTAATGTCTTTCAATATAAAACATCGCTTTTGCAGAAATCTCTTCATTAATATAGAGTATCTTAGCATTCCAAATTCTAAGCGATTTACGTAATTCATTTAATTCCTGTTTATTTCTCATGCCTTGAACTAATTCAATATATGTAACAACAGAAATAAAAAATGAGTTTTGCGTTTCAATGATCTCAAATGCTTTTTCATCCCCACGCATATACCATATTAATACATCAGTATCAATAATCATTGAAACCTACCTTTTCTCATGTTTTTAATATATTGTTCGACATTTTTTACAATATCATTATCTCTCCAGATTCCAAAAAGAGAATTGAAAGACGCTCCAATTTTTTGATTAGTATCAAAAGGGATAAGTTTTGCGTGAGGTTTTCCTCGAAAAGTTATAATAACTTCTTCTCCTCTTGAAACAGTATCAAGTAATTCTTTGGCATGAAACCTTAAATCTTTTGCAGTAGCTTTCATTTTTTTAATAATCCTCATTTTTCAATATTTATACTTTGAAATATAAACATCAAAAAAGATTAATACAATCTTTTAATTTTAACCAAATTGAGCGATTCTTATCTAGTTTCTGACCGAAAAGTAATGTTTTACGAATAATTCATATTGATTTTGCCTTGCCTGGTTAATAAGTGCAAAAGAATAACGTTTACTTTTCTGTATTTTTACACTATTCAACTATTTCGGAATAACTACGAGACAAAACATTTTGCGGATTCCATCTTACGGGGAATTGATGGTGATTTGCGGGTAAAGGATGATAAGATAATTGCTACTTTGTATAACGTACCTGAATCATTAAATTTGAAACAATATTATGAAGATTTACCAAATAAGTTAGAGAGAGAAGGTATCAATCCTAAAATACCATGGTTGTTTGATTTTAAACTGGATTTTCGTTTTAAATAGTATTGATGAGTCAAATTTATTTGGTCTATAAAATTGCTGATTAAATAGGGACCCTTTCCTATTGGGGCTCACCTATAGGAGTCCTATCTAGAAAATATTCCTTCGGTATGTGACCTTATGGAATGTGCTGTCCCGAAGGTATTCGGGACGGGGTTAATTCTTGTACGAAAAAAGTTTTAGTGAATTACACCCTATAAATTAAAATTGGATTTGGGCGCGATATTTTCCACCACCTTCATCCATGCAAAATAACAAAGTCCTCCCGGTTTTTTGACACCATGCCTCAATGTCTTTTGGAAAAGATGGACAATCAGCAATAATCTCTACCATCTCTCCTGCTGGAATTTGCTTAGCTTTTGCAGCAACCTTCAATATAGGTTGAGGACATTTTAAGCCAGTTAAATCCATTTCCATTTCTTAATCCTCCATTTACAGATTTTTGTATTCGAGATTGTACCTTGTTTAAAAGGAAAATGTAATTGTAGCATCTTTTATATCATTCAAGAAAGTAGTAGCTCCTACAATTTCCACTCCTTCTCTAAAATCCTCTTTTTTTAGATCTTTTGCATCAAGTGCAAGTTCGCATATGTATATCTTTCCACCAAGGTCCTGTAAACCATCATATAATTCAACTATATCCGGTAATCCCTTTGTATTCCTCATTTCTTCGAGTTTACCTTTTACCAATGCAGGTGCACCAGCCGGGCAGAAGAATAAAATTACATCATCCCCTGAAGCCACTGCAGAAGCTCCCAAAATGAATGGTGGAAACACACTTTTTGGTTCTGAGCCATTACATGTGATTGCTACTTTTGCCATAAAAACCTCCTAAATTATTAAATAGTTAAATGCATTTTATTTTTAGTACATGATAAAATTGATGCGACACATCTATCTCTATCAACTATGACCAGGAGATAATCTCCTTGCTGTTGTAATTTCTAATTATAGTGCCCAGGATTTTTCCAGATTTCTCACTGAATGTAATATGTAACGGCATTTCTCCTGGAAGACTATGAGTTGCACATGAAAAACATGGATCATATGCTCTGAATGCCATTTCTACCATGTTTAACAAGCCGTCGTTAACAATACCATCCTTAATTAGTTCCTTTGCGGCTTTCTCAACCGACATACATATCGGAGCAGAGTTGAATAGTGTAGACACTATTAAATTAACACCTGTTAATACTCCTTTTTCATCGGATTTATAGTGATGGATAAGTGTTCCACGAGGTGCTTCTACTATTCCTATTCCCTCTTTCGGAGTTTTGAGGTCCATGTTCCGAGTATTTAGAGAGGTTAGCTCCTCGATATCAGCCAGTTCAGCAATTCTTTCCGCAGCATAAAGAATTTCTACAAGCCTTGCCCAATGCATGGCAAGAGTGTTGTGGCACGGTTTCCCACCTACTGTTTCGTACATTATCTCATATTGTTGGTGGGCAAAAGGGGTTGCCATACCGTCAGCTGCATTGAGTCGTGCCAACGGAGCTACCCTTACAATACCACTATCATTACCAGTAACAAAACCCTTCCAACCAACTTTCCGCAGATACGGGAACTTGATGTAGCTCCAATCCTCAACATGTTCAGCAATTATACTGACATAATCATTGGGCTCAAATAGCTCTACCTGGCTTCCGTTTGGATCAACAACACGTATCTTTCCATCATAGAAATTGACATTATTGTTATCATCGACCATTCCCATATAATACGTCTCATGGTAATAGACATCCGAGAGAATCAGGTCAAGATAATCCTTGTTCTTTAGGACAATATCATCAAAAGCTTTCAGAGAGAACTGAGCAAATTCAATTGCATCCTTGGAAAAAGCTTTAATCTGTTCCCTAGTCTCTTCGGTAATCCTTTTTGCGACACCCCCGGGAAGACCCAGCACCGGATGTATCGGCTTACCACCAATCTCAGCCATTATATCGCGGGCTCTCTTTCTGATATTGATAACTTTCTTCCCAATATCCAAACCTACCTTTTCAAGAACACCGAGAATGTTCCTGGAAGCGGCAGGTGCGTCGGGACCAACAATAAAATCTGGACCACCAAGATAATAAAAATGTATTGTGTGATCTTCAAACATAAACAGGTTATAAAAGAGTTCCCGAATTGCCTTAGCGGTGGGTGTAGGTTCAACCTCGAAAAGGGAGTCCAGCGTCTTAGTAGCAGCCATGTGATGAGCACTGGGACAGACACCACAGATACGTGATGTTATCTGAGGCATATCCTCCGCCGGTCTGCCGACACAAAAAGCCTCAAAACCACGCAGTTCCGGTATCTGAAAAAACGCCCTCTCTACATCACCATTGTCATCAAGGACAATTGTTATTTTACCGTGACCCTCAAGTCTTGTAATAGGGTCAATAGTGATAATCTTACTCATTTTCTACCTCCTTACGAGCACCTCCCAAAAGAGATGCCGACATAGCGTATCTATAAAATGTTCCCGCAGGATCAACAATACCCTCAATTACTTTATCGACAGCATTCTCGTCATCGCCTTCAAGAATGGCACCCAATGTGGCTATCATTTTTGCTCCCTGATCCCTACAGGAATCGGTAGGACCAAAACAACCGGTACAAGGCATGTTACCGTTGATACAAGACTGTCCACATCCATCTCTTGTCGCAGGACCCATACATATTATTCCCTGAGCAAGAAAGCACTTTTCAGGATCCACCTCAATGTCAATGACACGCTTGATTTTAGAGATAGTAACATCCTCCGGCTTTGTTTCATTGCGATCACACGAAGTGCAAAGAGATTTATCAGGAGATAATATTGCACCCTTTGGGGGTAACTTACCCTCAAGAATCGCAGTGACGGCATTAGCGATCAACTCTGGCGTAGGGGGACAGCCGGGGAGATAATAATCCACATCAATCACGTCATTCAGCTTGTAAACCGTCTTGAAAAATTCCGGGAGTTTAAGCACATGACCATCAACTGATGCTTTCATCTTGGGTTCTATATTTTCAGGATTAACAACAGTTGGAGAGTTGTGATATGAACGATCGAATATTTTTCTCCTGCTCGTGAGATTAGCCAGAGCCGGAATACCTCCAAGAGAGGAACAACTCCCAAATGCGACTACAAGACCGGACTTTCTTCTTAAAAGTTCCGCAATATGTTTCTGCTCCCCAGTTCTTATTGCACCGTTAATAAATGAAACAGCGATACTGCCATCCTCCATTGCTTCAATATCTTTGTATTTGAAGTCCATAGCTATAGGCCACAGAATGATATCAACAGCAGCAACAACATCGAGTATATTCTCAGCAAGGTCTACAACAGCCTCATCACATCCACCACAGGAGGCACACCAATATAATGCCACTTTTGGTTTCGCCATCATTGCACCTCGCTTTCTACATAACCCCTTAAATGTAATTGACCAAGATTTTCGACAGTCTCAGCCATTTCATTGGCGACTTTCTGAAAACGTTCCGCTTCACCAGCTGCTATCCAGTCGATTTTCACTCTTCTTCCATCGATTCCAAACTGACTCATCATCTTTTTGAGAAGGTTGAAGCGTCTCATCGCTTTTAAGTTTCCACTGCGGTAATGACAATCACCAGGATGACAACCGAGTATCATAACACCATCGGCACCTTTCCTGAATGCATCCAAGACAAATTGAGGGTCAACTCGTCCACTACACATCATCCGGATAAGCTTCACATCAGTAGAATAGTTAAGCTTCAACATTCCCGCCTTGTCTGCTCCCGCATATGAACACCAGTTGCAGACAAACGCTACAATTTTAGGTTCGTAATTACCCATATAACAAACCTCCTATCTCAGCATAAATTTGTTCATCGGTGAAGTGTTTAGCTTTAGCGGCTCCACTTGGGCAGGATGCTACACATGTCCCGCACCCTCGGCATATTGCCTCAGTTACCTCACTTACATTTTCCTTTTCATTATAGATTATTGCTTTGTAAGGACAAACAGTAATACAAAGTTTGCAGCCACCACATTTTTCCTCATCGATAATAGCAGTCATCATCTCAAGCTCAATTTCTCGGCCCGGAACAAGCTTGCTGATCGCATCTCCAATTGCGGACTTTGCTCGCGTAACTGATGTAGCCACATTACAAGGACCTGCAGCACAGCCAGCGATATAAACGCCATCGAGAGAGGTACCTGTAGCATGAAGAAGTTCATGATCAGCCTTGAAAAACCCATCATTCTCAAGGTCAACATTTAGCATTTCTGCAAGCTCTACCGTTCCTGGAGCGGGTGTCATACCGGTTGAGAGAACAACCATATCGACTTTAATAGGGCTGAATCCATCTCCCTCAACTAATATCTTGCCGTCTTTACCTCTAATCTCAATAGTCTCAAGGTCAGAACACTTAATGAATTGTGTCCCTTCTTCCACCTGTTTTTTAAAAAATGCATTTTCTTTAGGTCCGGCAAAAACTAGATCGTTATGAATGTTAAAGACCTTTGCATCTGGAATCTGCTTCCGTACCAGTTCGCCGACTTTTGCTGCTCCAATGCAACATACTCCGGAACAGTAAGGTATACCTTCATCGCATAATGAACCGGCGCAGTGAACAACAGCAACGGATGATGGTTTCTTGTCATTTTTCAATTTGATTTCGCCATTGGAAGGTCCGTTTGAACTGGCAATACGTTCAAACTCAGGCAAAGTATAGACATTTTCAATTTTTCCGTAACCAAGTCTATCAAATTGAGAAACCTCTCCGTTATTGTAACCTGTTGCAATTAAAATAGAACCAACATTCAGCTCAATATCCTCATCTTTCTCATCGAAATTAATAGAGCCAAACGGACATGCAGCTACACAGGCATCACAAGAGTTGTCGATGAAGTGTTTGCAATTTCCCTTATCGATTACTGCTACGGCAGGTACTGAACCGGAGAACAAAGTGTAGATAGCCTTTCTTGTACCTAAACCGAGGTGAAATTCGCTATCCAGGGTTACCGGACATACCTCAAAACACGCCTCACAACCAATACAACTATCATCTACATACCGAGCCCTTTTGCGAATTTTTGCTACGAAATTACCATAGAATCCCAATACATCTGTTACTTCAGCATTTGTAATGACTGTGATGTTAGGATCATCCCTGACTTCGGATAGTCTTGGTGCAAGAAGGCATGGAGAACATTCCATATTCGGAGCAATTTCTTCTGTCTGTATAATAGTACCTCCAAGAGAAATGTTTTTCTCAACAATATAGACCTTCCTGCCGGCGGTCGAGGCTGTAAGAGCCGCTTCGATTCCGGCAATTCCGCCACCAATAATCAGAATCTCTGAAACAATTTCCATTGAATGTTTTTCCAGGTCCTCGGCAAGCATGACCCTTTTTAAAGAAGCATTGATTAATGCCTCCGCCTTCACGATTGCCTTTTCCTTGTCCTTTGTAACCCACGAAACATGCTCACGAATATTTGCCATCTGGACGTGACTCATGTTAATTCCGGCTTCCTCAGCAATGTCCTGAAACGTCTTTTCGTGCATTTTAGGCGAACAGGCAGCAACAATGATGTTGTCCGGTTTATTCTTTGCCAGGCTCTCAGCAAAGAACTTTTTGCCATCAGGAGAGCAAAGCAGGTTGTGGATTTCGATGACATTGATGTCTCCCCTCTTTTTCGCCCATTCGGAAACAGCTTTCAAGTCAATGGTATCAGAAATATGAGTACTGCATCCACAAAGGAATAATGAGGTTTTTCTCCTCGCCTCACTCATCATATTTTCTCCTTTCAAATTCTAAGTTATTTTGAATGATATCCATGAGATTAATCCAAAAAGCCTCCAACCCGTAACTGATGGAACAAAAGCGGAATAGAATACCTTTTGGAGTAAACTTATCCATTAAAAATTGAAATCCTGAGTATTCATAAATAAACGAATCCTGTTCAACCTAATTGAAAATTTCACAATATTTCAAGTGCTTCATTAAGCATTGCCAGAGTCTGTTCTTCCTTATATCCTAACTGCTGCATTGCACCAGATGGACAAACTGAAGCGCAACTTCCACACCCTTTGCACAAAGCTGAATTGATACAACAAACCTCTTTCCCATTCATATGAATAAGACTGGGGGCACCATAAGGACAAACGGCTACACACATTCCACAGCCTGCACATATATCAAGATCAACTTTTGCGATATTTGCTTCCGAAATATACTTATCAGAGCAAATTATTGAACATGCTCTTTCAGAGGCAGCTTTTGCTTGAGAAATTGTGTCTTCCATCCCTTTGGGAGAATGTGCCAAGCCTGCCAGAAAAAGTCCTTCTGCAGCAAAATCGACAGGGCGCAATTTTACATGAGCTTCCATAAAGAAATTATCTTCATTAAGCGGTATTTTTAACATCTGGGATAACTTAAAAGCATCTTCCCGCGGAACCATTGCCGGAGCAAGAATAATCTTATTAGCATTAATTACAGTTTCTACGCCTAAAACATGATCTTTTATTTTAACAACTAAGCCTTTCTTTTTATTTGCCAATTTTTTTTCATCTATCTCAACAACTGGTTTTTCATCTTCATTATACCTGAAAAAGATAACACCCAATTCACGTGCCTTCTGATAATATTTTTCATAAAACCCATACGTCCGAATATCACGATACAGAATAAAAATATTCATCTTTGGATTTATTTCTTTTAATTGAATAGCATTCTTAATCGCTTGTGTACAGCATACCCTTGAACAATATGGGTGCTCATCATTTCTGGACCCAACGCACTGAATCATCACGACATTTCTGAATTTCTTGTATTTATCTACATTTTCTTCAAGCTCCTCTTCTAATTCGAGTTGTGTAATGACATCCTCATTTTGCCCATATAAATACTCATCTGGTTTAGATTCATTTGCACCAGTTGCTATAATTATGATGCCGTGTTTGTACTCTTCTACCTTATCTGAACCATTTGTTTGGATAGAAGTTATATAATTCCCAATATAGCCTTCAATTTCCTTAATCATAGAATTTTTATAGACTTTTATTAACGAATGATTTTTAATTTTATCCATTAAATCTGCTAAATACTTTCTTACTTTACTACCCTCAACAGTATGTACAAGCCTATTAAGATTCCCTCCAAGCTTTTCCTCTCGCTCAACAAGTGCTACCTCAAACCCTTGTTCAGCAATGGATAATGCAGCTGTCATTCCTGCCAAACCACCACCAATAACAAGTCCTTTTTGTGTTACATCAAGCGCTATGGTATGAAGTGGTTCTAATAACCTTGCTTTCCCAATAGCAATTTTTACCAAAGTTTTTGCCTTTGCAGTAGCCAATTCTGGATTATCCCTATGTACCCAACTACATTGATTTCTTATGTTCGCCATATCAAAAAGATAAGGATTCAATCCAGATTCTCTCAGGGTCTCCTGGAAAAGAGGCTCGTGAGTACTTGGCGAGCAAGAGGCAACCACGACTCTATTGAGTTTATACTCCTCAATTATTGTTTTAATTTTCTGTTGAGTGTCCTGTGAGCAAGTGAATAAATTTTCCTCTGCATAAACAACATTCGGTAGAGTTTTTGCATATTCAACAGTTGATGGAACATCAACAATGCCCCCAATATTTATCCCACAATGACAAACAAAAACTCCAATTCTGGGTGTTTGACCGCTAACATCTTTTTCTTCCGGATATACTTTCTCAGTAATTTCAGTGCCTCGGACATCAGAGAGGATTTCAGCCGCTCCAGCAACCGCCCCCGAAGCTTGCATAACGGTTTCCGGTATATCTTTTGGGGAAACAGCAGGACCACAAACGAAGATTCCTGGACGCGTTGTCTGTATTGGAGATATCCCCGAATTATTTATGAAATTATATTGATTAAGACGAATATTAAGTTTATCAGTAATATTCAGGATATCTTTTTGAGGCCTAAGTCCAACAGAAAGTACTACAAGTTCAAATTCTTCTACTACAAGTTCGCCATTTTCCCTTACATAATAAATTTCAAGATTATTTGTCTCTTTTAGTTCCCTTACTTTTCCGACCCTGGCTCGTATAAACCGAACACCGATATTTTTTGCGTAATCATAAAATTTATCGAAATCTTTTCCGTGAGCACGGATATCCATAAAGAAAATGGTTGGCTCAACCGTGCTGACATGTTCTTTAGCTATTATTGCCTCTTTCAAAGCATACATACAACACACAGAGGAACAATAAGGCATATGAGAATGCTCAGTTCTCGAACCGACGCACTGTATCCAGGCAATTTTGGTAGGAACTTTTCCATCATATGGTCTTTGTAGATGCCCCTCATAGGGACCTGAAGCAGCCAAAACGCGCTCAAATTGGATACTGGTAAGCACATTTTTATATCTCCCATAGCCATATTCGTGCATTACTGTAGGATCAAATTTATCAGCACCATTTGCAACAATGATTGCTCCGACATTCAGGTTTATTTCCTCACTCTTCTGTTCAAAATTTATAGCATCCGCCTCACAAAATTCTTTGCATATCTCGCATTCACCTGTCAAGATGTGTGCACAACGTTCTGGATCTATATTGGCATAATTAGGAACCGCCTGAGCGTATGGGATATAAATTGCAGATCTCTCCACCAGATCTACATCAAATTTGGAGAGAATCGGGATTGGTTTGTTCTTCGTAATCTCTTCAAATTTTATCCCCTTTGTTGGACATACGTTGTAGCATGCTCCGCATGTTTGACAGACCTCCGACTGGACATCAAACGCAGGCTGTATTTTCCGCTTGCTGCCTCTACCGGCAAAACCAATTGCTCCTCTTCCCATTCTCTCACGACACATACGAACACAAAGCCCGCAAAGCAAACAATCCTCGTTCTTCAGCTCGATCCTTGGTTTCCCAACTTTCATCTCTTCAGCAATGCGCTTAACTTCCTCAGAATCTGGACACCGTGCAAGCAGCAATTCCGCCATTATTTTGCGTGTTTTGATTACACTTTCAGTATCAGTTTTGACTGTAAGTCCCTCTTGAGCGGGATAAGTACAGGACGCCTGAATAGAGGAAGGACCACCATTCTGACTTACTTCTACAAGACAAAGCCTACAGGCACCGTATGGTTGTAATGCTTTATGATAGCAAAGGGTAGGAATCTTTATACCAAGTTTTTCTGTTGCCTGAAGTAAAGTAGAGCCTTCTTCAATTTCTACCTTCTTACCATTAATTGTTAAATTTATCATCTAAAACCTTCTATTTATCTATTTTACTTAAACTGGGATACCTCTTTTATTTCAGTGTATTGGTACTTTCATAGAGAGATCCGCCAAATGGCAGACAATATTTCTTGACGATAAATCGTCATTCATAGTCATTCTATGGTCATTAACACTTCGTGAGCTATTCATCTATCACTCAATGGGTTTTGCCTATGGATTTGATGTAATTATTTAGCTTGACTCCGATATTATTAATTTCTTTGACGAAATCCTGATAATCTTTACCATCAATTAGTCCTCTACTATGAGCCTTTGTTAACCAGGTTTTTGATTCATACAAAGATCCTCTTGAATAATACCCAAAGTTCCTTGCTTCCCTATAATGATACCGCCCAAATCCTTCGCTTAAGTTTGCCGCTACCGAATCAATTGCCCTGACCAATTGTTTACCCAACGTATCCCCCGCCCCGTGAAATAACTTATTCATCCCACTTGCACAATTCTTACTCTTACTATATTTCACGGTGTAAACAAAATAATCCCACTTTATTACGATTTTCCAAACCCTTTCTCCTATTTCCATTGCCAAATTGTAAACGTTCAATTCTTCCAATTTCATTATATTACCTTTCAATACTTAATGACTACAAATGACTATTGAATGACCACATAATGACTCCAATTATTCCTCCAAAGGA